>CBDUYZ010000353.1:0-2874 GCA_965371575.1 uncultured bacterium | reverse complement strand
TCGTCCTTCACAGCATGACCAAGTTCATCAACGGGCACACCGACGTGGTGGCCGGAATGGTCGTGGCCAAGGATCCGGACGTGCTCGCGAGGCTGGCCAAGGTCCACTATAACATCGGGGGCACCATGGACCCCCACCAGGCTTGGCTGGTGCTGCGCGGGGTCAAGAGCCTGGGACTGCGCATGGACCGCGCCCAGGAAAACGCCATGAAGCTGGCCTCTCTACTGGAGAAGCACCCCAAGGTCGATTGGATCCGGTATCCCGGGCTGGAAAGTCATCCCCAGTACGAACTTGCCAGACGGCAGATGCGCGGGGGAGGCGCGGTCTTAAGTTTCGGCGTCAAGGGCGGCCTGGAAGCCGGTAAGACCGTGATCAACAACGTCGAGGTGCCCACGCTGGCGGTCAGTCTGGGTGGCATCGAGTCGCTGATCGAGCATCCGGCCAGCATGACCCACGCCGGCATTCCCGCGGCCGAGAGGCTGAAGGCCGACATCACCGATGATCTGGTGCGGATTGCCGTCGGCTGTGAAAGTTACGAGGATCTGGAGGCCGACCTGGTCCGGGTTCTCGATATGATCTGAGCTACGGGTCGCCGGCCCGGAAACGAGTGAGATGTATCAAAGCTGGGTCGATACGGCCAGGATCAAGAACAGGTCCGAAGAGGATATCTGGGCGGTGGATTACACCGCCCATCCCCTGTTGGATCCGGATTTCGCCACCAAGGGATCCAGGCTGCTGTATCTGACCCGTCTGAATTTCCTGCGTATCGTCAGGGACGACGATGTCTCCCGCCAGGAATTGGCCCGAATCTTCCATCCTCAAGGAAACGACCAGTCCGGCGATCAGAGCCGCGCGGCGCTGATCGCTCTGACCGCGCAGTACCTGCGTGAAGCCGACATCTACCTGACCTCGACCATAGAATTGCTGCCGACCGGGAACCGGACCGGCATCCTGCCCCTGCCCCTGGTCACCGGCTGCAACGACGTGCGCGACCTGATGGGAATCGCCATCCACGGCGAGGGGGAACGCTTGCGCTACGAAGCCCGGCGCAAGCTCTGCCTGGCCCAGATGTTGATCCAGATCGACCAGTCCCGCGTCATCCAGGACGGGCCCGCCCACAAGACGCATTTCGAGGAAATTCTGAACGAGGAACTGTGGCGGAACACCAAGCAGATCCACGACCTGACCGTGGGTTACCACATCAGCGAAGACGGCCACAACATCAAATACACATCGCGTCCCGGAGCCGGGGATATGCGCTGGGATTTCCGTTCCACCTTCATCGAGAAGCGAAGCGGACGCAGATCGATCGCCCTGGACATCCTGTACTACAACTGCCGTTTCAAGCGCTCGGTGACGCCCATCAGCTTCGAGATCGTGGATGGCGCACACCGTGTTCTGGAAAATACCCGCTGGGGCGACATGCGCCAGGAGACCAGCGGTTCAGTTCTGTCCAAGATGATCCGCAAGGGCATCAATAATCCCGACGAGATCGGGGACATTATCGGGGCCATGTTCATCGTCAACGACAACGAAGCCCTGACCGACCTGCTGGTCCTGCTGGACTCCTGCATCGGCACCCCTTTCGGCTGGCGCAATGTCACCGACACCCTCAACGAACAGCCCGGCGGCAGCTCGCTGAACACTTACAGCAGCAAGGACTTCAAGGTTTTCAAGGGTGACGTGGACGTACTGACCGGCGATCCCGGCGGCAGCGCCAACTACCGGTTCCCCGTGGAGATCCAGATTTTCACCCTGGAGAGCTACCTGCGCACCGTCTGCGGCGCCCACGACGCCAGCCATCTGGCCCTTAAACTTCGTCAGTTTCTGTACGGCTTGGCGCCGAAAATATTCCCCCGCCGGATCTACGGATCCGACTGGCTCAGGCTGGATCAACCGGACGAGAAGCCGGCAAGGTAATGCCCTGACAGGAACGGTCAGGGTGTGTGGAGGGGAATCGCCAGCTCGGACACGAGATCTCCCAACAGCCAGATGCGGTAATCAAATGGATCCGGATACTTTCCGGACGTCATCTTGATTTCCACCTTTCCGTATTGGAAATCCCGTCGGATGAAGTAATCCTCAAATACCGCCGGTCCTAGGGCCTGGCCGAGCGAAACGTCGTGGGTGGTCCAGCCGTAGACCAGGCTGCCATTACCATCGGGACTCGAATTCCAGGATGAATAGAAATCCCCGAGCAGGGCGACGGCCCGGAACTTGTCGCCGGTGTCGATGGGCGTCGCGATGCCGTTGTTGTCGGTGTAGGCCGTGAACCAGGTGCTGGCCAGCACGATATAAGGACCGCCGTTGACGGTCCGGAACCAGGGCCGCACGTTGAACAGACTGTAGGGCCAGTCTGGATCCAGGGCGCGCTGCATGTCGGGATCGGGAAAGAACAGGGTCGGGAACAGTTCGTAGTAGGCGCCGTCGCCGAGGGCGGCGAAACTGGAATCCGCATAGGCCCGTTGCCCGTTGAGAAACTGGATGAATCCCTCCCCCAGTGAATCGCGCGTGGCGGTCACCAGTTCGACCTGGGCAGCCCGGTAGGCGGCCATTTCGTCGGGGTCGTCCCAGTGGCCGATCCCGTTGGCGTCCATGTCCGGATCACCTTCGTTCTCGACATCGGGCGACACCCACAGCGACTTGTTGAAATAGTCCCAGTAGACCCCGTCGAAAACATTGAGGGAGCCGTATTGCATCTCCATGATGGTTTCGATCATGACCCGGCGGCAACCGGGATCCAGGATGTTGATCAGGCGGCTGGTCGGCCAATCCTGCCCGATCTCTCCCAGGGTCGTGTAGACAACGTAGGGCTCGGTCCGAAAGAACCACTTGGACAAGAAGCTGCGCGGATCGGCGTTTTCACCCCACAGT
>CBDUYZ010000352.1:0-2903 GCA_965371575.1 uncultured bacterium | reverse complement strand
CGCGTCGGGCGCGGGCCAGATTCTGCCGGACCGCGGCGTCGTCCGGCCGCAGTTGCAATGCCTTTTCGAAATGGGGAATCGCCGCCGCCGGATCACCGGTCGTGGCCAGGGCGGTGCCGAGAAAATTCCGCACACCGAATTCCGCGGGATCCAGCCGCACGGCCTTCCGCAGGTGGGGCAGGGCCAGGGCCGGTTGGTCTGTCATGATATACACCATACCCAGATCCCGCAGGGCGCCCACGGCCTCGGGCCGCTGCTGCACGGCCTTGACCAGAAAAGGCTCGGCCTGTCGCGCCTGCCGCGCCTGTCCCGACATGAGCAACAGCTTGCCCGTATTGGCGTTGGCCAGATAGCTCTCGGGGTTCAGTTTCAGGGCCCGCTGTAGAAGTTGCAGATTGATCCTGGCCGTGACCCGGTCCTGGTTCAGGACGGCTTGTGAGATCAGGCCCGAAGCCACGATGTCCCGCAGGTTCAGACGTCGGGTCTCGGCCGCCAGTTCCAGCACGGACTGTTCCCCGGGAGCGACGACCGCGTGGTCAAAAGACGCCAGGTGCTGGCCCAGAAAACGGGCCATGGGTTCTTCACGGTGGTCCATCATATCAGCGCCGCTGGTTTCGTAGGCCAGGCGGGAATTGTCGTCCACATACACCGGCGCAGCGGCCGCCATGGTCCGCAAGCCATCGGCATCGGCCAGGTAACCGCCGAGCAGGGCGCCGGGATGAATCAGATGATGGCGCGCCCCGCCCCAGTGGCTCCAGGCCAGATCCCGGGCCAGTCGGGATGCGCCCGCCAGCCCCCGCAAGCGGTCCAGGTCCAGGCGCGGAGCGTCCTCCAACCCACCGATCAACAGCAGTTCCTGGGTGTTGTACCACAACCCGGCTGCGGGAAAGACGTCCAGGAAAGTAGCCACCACCGACTGGAACGAGGCCTTGGGCAGAAAACCCAAGGGCACGAACTGGGCCAGCAGGCCGCCCGGCCGCAGGCGGTCGCGGGCGTCGGTGTAGAACTCGCGGGTGTAGAAGACGTCGATGCCGGGCCTGTAGGTCTGCCCCACCTCCACCGAGATGATGTCGTAGCGGCGGTCGGTGTGGGCGGTGAAGGTGCGCCCGTCGTCGGCCACCAGATTCACCCGTTCGTCCCGCAGCCAGGCATTGGAAAAATTGCGGTCGATGAAGGGGAAGATGTCCGGTTCGATGTCCACGCAGTCAAGGGACGCGATATCATGGTACAGAAAGCGCCCGGCAGTCTGCCCCACGCCGACGCCGATGACCAGCACATCCCGGGGGGCTGGATGCAGCAGGGCCGGCAGGTGCGCGGCCATGATCTGGTGCCCCTTCGTATCGTTGCCCTGCCACAGGTTGTCGATCTCCAACCGCATGACACCCTCGACCTCTACCGTGGACAGGGTCGCACTATGTCCTTCGGTGTAATCCAACAGATGTCCGCCACGGCCGAGAAAACTCGCCGGCAGGCTGACTCCGGTCAGCAGGGGGATGCCCAGCCACAGCGCCACACCGGCGGCGGCCAGCCCCAGGCGCAGGTTGCGAGACCTGACGGACATCGGCTCCAGCAGCAGCAAGGCCGCCACGCCGGTAGCCAATCCTACGCCGGTGATGATCTTCACGCCGGCCGCCAGACCAAATCCCGGCAGAATGAAAAAGCCGACGACCAGGGAGCCGACGATGCCGCCCACGGTGTTGAAGGCCGTCATCCGCCCCACGCTGGCCGCCGAGAGGGCGGGATCGCGGAGCGCCAGCCGGTTGGCCAGGGGAAAGCTGGCCCCCGACAGCACGGTGGCCGGCAGCATGAGCAGGAAGAAGGGCGCGACACCCTGCCCCAGACCAAACCACAGCCGGGCGGGCAGGAACATCAGCCAGACAACCGTCAGGGCGGCCGCCACCTGGAATACGCCGAAGAGCAAGGGCAGGGAGACCCGTTCCAGGTGGCCGCCTTTTTCCAACAGGCTCACCAGCAGGCTGCCCAACACGATGCCCGTCAGCACCACCGCCAGGGTGAGCGTGTATGTGGTCACGTTGTCGCGTATCACCAACGACAGAAAGCGCGACCAGAAGATCTCCGCCCCAACCACCACCAGGCCGGTTGTGAAAAAGAGGGTCGGCACCACGAACCTGGCCGCCGTGGCGGCGCCCCCGTATCCTTCCGCTTCGGTCGGGCCTGACGACGTTGCGGGCGGAGCCAGGGGATCAAAGCGCAGGGCAAGGGCCGTCATGGCGATCAGGATGTTGACACCCGCCGCGACACCAACCGCTCCGGTAATTCCGACGCGGGGGATGAGCACAAAACCGGCGACAAGGGTGCCCAGCACGGCCCCCAAGGTGTTCGTCCCGTATAAATAACCCAGGTTGCGGATGATGCGGCCGCCGTCCTGGACAAACTGGCGGCAGAACAGGGGCAGGGTGCCCCCCATGAGGAAGGTCGGCGGCAACAGCACCGCGGCCACCAGGAGAACCTGCACCAGGGTGAGTTGGCCGCCGGTAGTGAGCCAGTGCAGGCCGGCGTTGTCGACCGTGACGGTGACCGCATTCCGGTAGGCCGCCCCGTAAAGGCCGTCGACCAGGTCAAAGGCCCGCAGGGAAAGCAGGGCCAGCACCGCCAAACCGCATTCCAGCAGCGCGTACAGCCGGATGGGCCTTCGTGCCCGCTGCCCCCAGCGGCCGAACAGCCAGCTGCCCAGGGCCAGACCGCCGAAAAATACGGCCAGCACGGTGCTGAGTGCCCAGGTGGAGGAACCGAAGACAAGCGAAGCCCGGCGGATCCAGGCCACTTCGTAAACCAGCCCGGCGAAGCCCGACAAAAAGAAACAACCGATGGCGATGGTATTTTTCATGGCGTCCATGATAATACCCCATGCGGATATTAAACACGGTTCTAAATCGCAGGTT
>CBDUYZ010000351.1:0-2904 GCA_965371575.1 uncultured bacterium | reverse complement strand
CGAACAGGGACAGTTCGGCGATGAACAGGGCGTTCGGCCGGGAACCCCGATCATCCTCCCGGACAGGGGTTTCGCCCGCCGCGACAATCCCCATGGCGATGGCCAGGTCGAAAAACGCCCCTTCCTTGCGAATGCCCGCCGGCGCCAGGTTGACTGTGATCTTGCCCACCGGAATGCGCACCCCGCTGTGCCGCAGGGCCGCCAGTACCCGCTCCCGGCTTTCCCGGACTTCGGCGCTAGGCAACCCCACCAGGTGGAATCCCGGCAAACCACGGCTGATATCCACTTCGGCGGTCACAGCCAAGCCTTCGATGCCGGCCAGGGCGCCGGTTCTGATCCTGGTCGCCATGATCCTCCCGTTCCAGGCGGCAACCGCCCAGGCAACCGTGTGCAAGGATTCCGCCAGACCGTGGCTTGCAGCATGAAACCGACAGCACGGAAGAGGAAACTGGTCCGGGTCAAAAGGAAGGGTCCGCAATCGATAGGAAAGTTCGACAAGGAAGAGCGACGCCAGTTCAGGAATCGGGAAGCGGGGTTGTCGGAAAAGGGCTGGATATCATGGATAAAAGCGGGAACCCCGTTCAGGGTTCCCGCTGAATCCACGAGGCTCGATCCGTGGATCGGGCCCGATCAGAGCACCTTTGTTCCTACAGGTCGCAGGGACGAACGGTCTTGCGACCGTTTTCCTTGGCGCGACCTTCGGCAGCGATGATGATCTCGCGAACCTTGGTGTCCAGAGCTTCATAGAATTCACCGGACACGTTACATTCCTTCACGGATTCCTTGGTCTTGCTCTTGCTGATGATCAAGTCAGCCATATGGGATCCTCCCTTAGAGTGTTGGTCCGTTTCCATAATTCCACCCGTCAGTGGCCCCGCAGGCCATGGGAACTGTGGAAGCGGACTACCTTCGTTTCCAGCTCCGGAATATCACGTCTCCGGCAAGCTGCGACACAATCGCCTCGACAGGCAACACTGTCAAGCGTAGTTTATCTTGCGGCCCCGTCAACGAGAAATCCCGCAAATAGGCCCTCAGACCCCGAAAAGCTACACGAAGGAGTTACTCATGGCCAGCGAAAAAATTCTCGGCTACCTGGACAGCCACCGCAATGAACACGTCGATCAGCTGGTCGAGTTTCTCAAGATACCCAGCATCAGTTCCCAGAGCGACCATGATGAGGACACCCGGCGCGCGGCCGCTTTCGTCGCCGACGAGTTGAAGGAACTGGGCTTGGCGGTCGAGATCATCGACCTGGGCGGCCATCCTTTGATCTACGCGGAGACCGAGATCCGGCCCGACCGCAAGACCCTGCTGTTCTACGGCCATTACGACGTGCAACCGGTGGATCCGTTGGACCTGTGGGACACCCCGCCCTTCGAGCCGCGCATCGAAAACGGCATCATCTACGCACGCGGCGCCTGCGACGACAAAGGACAGGTCTACACGCACATCAAGGCCCTGGAAGCCTATATCCGGCAGGGAATCGACCTGCCGGTGAACGTGAAGTTCATCATCGAGGGTGAAGAGGAGGCCGGCGGCGAGAGCATCTACAAGTACACCGAACAGAATTCCGAGAAAATGGCTTGCGACGCGATCATCGTCTCGGACACGGCCCTGTACAACGAAACCACCCCGGGCATCTGCTACAGCCTGAAGGGGCTCGCGTACATGGAGATCCAGGTAACCGGGCCGGCCATGGACCTCCATTCGGGCAGCTACGGCGGCACGGTGCAGAATCCCGGCAACGCCCTGGCCGAAATCGTGGCCAAACTCAAGGATGAAGAGGGCCGCTGTCTGGTGCCCGGGTTCTACGACGATGTGCTGGAGCTGGACCAGGAGGAGCGCGACGGATTCGCGGAATTGGGCTACACCGACGAGATCCTGTGCCGGGAAACGGGCGCAACCGAGGCCTTCGGCGAAAAGGGTTTCACTACCCTGGAGCGCATGTGGGCCCGGCCGACCTGCGACGTCAACGGCCTGCTCAGCGGCTACGGCGGCGAGGGCGCCAAGACCATCATCCCGGCCAACGCCATGGCCAAGGTCTCCATGCGGTTGGTGCCCGACCAGGAACCTGAAAAGATCGCCAAGGCCTTCAAGGATTACGTACTGTCGATCGCGCCGGCGGGCGTGAAGGTCGAGGTCATCGACCACCATGGCGCCAATCCGGTGCTGGTGCCGCGCAAATCGAAAATGATGCAGGCGGGGATGACCGCCCTGGAACAGGGGTTCGGGGCAAAACCCGTGTTCATCCGCGAGGGCGGCAGCATTCCCATCGTCGGCACTTTCCAGAAATGTCTCAAATCGCCGGTGCTTCTGCTGGGCTATGGTTTGTCGACGGACAACATCCACTCACCCAACGAGAAATTCCACCTGGACAATTTCTGGCGGGGAGCCCGGACCTCGGCGATACTGCTGGAGGAAGCGGCCAAGCAGGATTAGCGGTCGAAAGTGGAGAATTGCACGGTAAATTTGACATGTCAGGGGGCAGGAAGTAATTTTCTGCGCTCACACCTGCAAGCCTAGAGGCGTCCCCATCGTCTAGTGGGACACCGCCCTTTCACGGCGGCAACACGGGTTCGATCCCCGTTGGGGATGCCAAATCATCTTTATCCTCCCCAATCTGTCGTAAATATGTGAACATACCGCAGGTTGGGGCGGTTCGATATTCCTCCCCATCACGGATAAGGAGATAATCAATGGATTCAACAAACGCGGACCAAGCCCTTGAACGATTGAAGCTGGGAAACGAACGTTTCCGGACCGGCCGTGCCGAAGGCGTGGTTATTGACGGCCCGCGCCACGAGGAGCTCAAACAGGGTCAGCAGCCGTTCGCCATACTTCTCAGCTGCTCGGATAGTCGGGTGCCCCCGGAGATCCTTTTCGACACCGGACTCGGTGACCTGT
>CBDUYZ010000350.1:0-2907 GCA_965371575.1 uncultured bacterium | reverse complement strand
AAGGTGATGGCAGTTCGAGCATCTGCGGCAACCATATGAATCTTGGTGGTCCACCCTCCACGGGATTTGCCGATGGCCTGCGGTCCGTTTTTTTTAACGCGCCCGTGCCGTCAGGATGGACTTTGACGATGGTGCTGTCCACCGACAACGCCTCAATCTTGATACGGATGACTTGCTGCTCCTGCAGGGCTGAGAACACACGATCCAGCACCCCTGCCTTCGCCCAACGATTCATCCGTGTGTAGATTGTATGCCAGTTCCCGAAGTGCTTAGGCAATCCACGCCATTTGCAGCCATTTTCGGTCACGTACAGGATCGCATTAAGTACCTGGAGGTTGGAGATACTCACGTTGCCACGCTGCCGCGGGAAGCAACCTTCGATACGTTGGTATTGGGCCTCTGTGATTTCCATGGCCCCAATGTACTACATTTCCTTTTGTGTTAACAGGCCCTAGTGAATGCCGAGAGCCAAACTCCACCTCGGTAGGATAATCACTAGCTAGCGCTGCCCATTACCCGTTAAGAGGGACTGGACATCTAGATCCCCGTCGTGTATCATTCCAGCATGAAACCACAACATCAGATCAAGCGGACGCTGTCGGAGGCCACCAACACCCAATACGTAGCCAAGCTGCTCGAGAGCGAGGCTATCGCTTCCCGATCTGAATTGGCCTCCGTGGTATGCGAGCAGTTCGGATTCTATGACGCCCGTGGCCAGGAGCAACAGGCCGGATGCGTCAAGGCTCTGCGTGAGCTGGAGGCCGCCGGTCATTTCACCCTGCCGCCGCCGACCCGCATAAGGCTTGGGCCCAAGTCACCCCGGCGCCTACCTGAGCCTGTTCCTCTACCCCAAGAGGGTCCTTCCGAAGCTGGCTTGGTCAGAGGGCTTCATTTGCTATTGGTGGCCACGTCCGATGAGATACGGATATGGAATGAGTTGATGATCGAGGAACACCCTCTGGGGGCGGGCCCTCTGGTGGGTCGGCAGGTGCGGTACCTCATTGGTTCAGGGCACGGTTGGCTTGGTGGATTTGGGTTTGCCGCGGCAGCCCTGCAACTGGCGGACCGAGACCAGTGGATCGGCTGGGATGCAGAGTTGCGCCGGATGCATTTGCATTCTGTGGTGGGGATGAACCGTTTTCTGATTCGCCCCAGTGTGCAATGCCACAACCTGGCCTCGAAGGTTCTCGGCATGGCACTGGCCCAGATGCCCGTCGATTTTGAACGAAGGTACAACTACCGGCCATGGCTGGTGGAGAGTTTCGTGGACATCAGCCGCCATTCGGGGGCATGCTATCGGGCTGCGAACTGGATCCTTGTGGGAAAGACCAAGGGTCGCGGCAGACAGGATCGTTTCAACCAGTCGGCTCTTAGCCGTAAAGAGATCTATGTATACCCGATCGAGAGGGACTTTCGAAAACGGATGGGGTTGGGCCCCAATGCCGGGCTGGGCGCGTTGAGTCCGGTGGATGGTTTGGAAGCAGGCCAGTGGGCCCAAAACGAGTTCGGCGCGGCACCCCTGGGTGATGAACGGCTGAGCAAGAGGCTGGTGAACGCGGCAGCAGCCAAAGCAGAAGTACCGGGGCGTGCTTTTAGCGGTGTGGCCGAGGGAGACTGGCCGGCGGTAAAGGGCTACTACCGCATGATCGACCAGCCTGAGGAATCGGCCGTGAGCATGTCCAACATCCTGGCGCCTCACCGGGTGCGCACAGTACGGCGGATGATGGGCCAGAAGACGGTGCTGTGTGTGCAGGACGGTACCGATCTGAATTACACCAACCTGAGCCAGTGTGAAGATCTGGGTGTGATGGGAACCAACCAGACCGGCGCCAAGAGCCGCGGTCTACATCTGCACTCCACTTTCACGGTAGCCCCAAACGGACTTCCCTTGGGAGTGCTGCGTTGCCAGGCCATAGCACCCAAAGGCAAATCGCCCGGGGTCCCCGAGGACGACCGCCCCGCGTTCGCCATTCCGATCGAGGAGAAGAAGACCTTCGTCTGGATTGAGCATCACAGGGACATGGTTGAGTTGGCTCACCAAATGCCCCATACGCGACTGATCGACGTGTGCGACCGGGAAGCAGACTTCTTCGAGATGTTCCACGAGCAACGCCGAGACCCGTCGGTCGATCTGCTGGTGCGTGCCAAGCATGACCGCACCATCATCGAAGACGAAGAGCCCTCCAAGCTGTTCACGGCCGTTCGCGAGGAACCCGTTCAGAGCCTGGTTCGCATTCACATCCCGCGCCAGAGCGCCCGGCCCAAAAGAAGCAAACAAAAGGCTCGGCCCAAGAGGCCCGGACGCACGGCAGATATGGCGGTACGCCATAGGCGGTTTCAGCTTCGTCCAGCACACTACCACGCCGATAAGGAGCCGGTTGATATCTCGGTGGTTCATGCGCTGGAGGAAAACCCTCCGCCAGGCGCCAAGGCTGTCGAGTGGTTCCTGCTGACGACGATCCGCATCCCTTCGGTCGAACATGCCGAGCAGTGCCTACGCTGGTACCGTCTGCGCTGGCGCATCGAAGACTGGCACCGCGTGCTCAAATCCGGATGCCGCATCGAGGGTCTCGCTCACAAGACAGCTGAACGTCTCAGGCGCGCCATCGCCATCAACCTCGTCATCGCCTGGCGGATCATGGTGATGACCCTCCTGGGCCGGGAGACCCCTGAACTCCCTGCCGAGGTGCTGTTCTCAGACATCGAACTTCGGACCTTGCGCGCCTACGCAAAAAAAAACAACTGAAGCCTCCCACGCTGTTGGGTGATGCGGTCACACTGGTTGCCAAAATCGGAGGCTTTCTCGGACGCAACAACGACCCGCCCCCTGGCCATCAACTCCTCTGGCACGGTCTTCAGGGGTTCCATTTCATGTGCTTGGGGTTCGCGCTACTGGAGGATCCCTGA
>CBDUYZ010000349.1:0-2917 GCA_965371575.1 uncultured bacterium | reverse complement strand
CGTCCGTTCCCTCGGCCATCATCAGGGTCCGGCCCGATTCATTGTTGATCAGGAACCCGTCACGGGGCTCGAAGGCGTCCTCGAGTACGCCCAAGTCGCGGAAGAACCAGCGGGGGATACGGACCGAGTAGGGACCGATGCTCAGGACGCGTACGCTGGACAGGTATAGTTCGGTGATCTCGTCCGAAAAATTGGTTTCGATGACCTTGCGGCGGTACGATCCCTTGGGAGTCAACTCTCCCCGATCCTGGCTGAAGTCCCGCTCCAGGATCGCGAAATTGACCACCCTTTCGTGGGCGGCCAGCACGGGATTGGCGGTGGTGATGATCTGCTGGAAGTATTCGCGGCGGTCCTCTTGGCTGGCCAGTGATTGCAGGACATCGTCCTGATCGTCCGGCACGATCAACAGGGTGTTGTAGCTGCGGCCGTCTCCGGCCAGGAAGGTCCGCTTGATGCCGGGCACCTGCTCGAACATCGATTCCACCACGCGCGGGGCGATGGTCTGCCCGCGGTTGTTCTTGTAGATGTCCTTGATCCGGTCGACGATCTCCAGGTGGCCGCCCCGGGTCTTGCGGAACAAGTCTCCGGTGGCGAGCCAGAAATCATCCGAGTCCTGGTCCTCGACGGCAAGGCAACCGGGCGGGGCGTCCTCGGGCAGATACCTGGCGATGTAACAGCCGGCGATCCGCAGCTCGCCTTCGTCGGAAAAACGTACCTTGATCCCGGGCAGCGGCACGCCTACCGAGTTCTCGACGTAGTCGCCGGGCGGGGTCATGGTCACACCGCCGGTACCCTCTGTCATGCCGAAACCGCTGCACAGACTCAAGCCGTTGCGGTGGAAGAACCGGAATACACGAGGGTCGAGGTAGCCCGCGGCGGACAGCCCCCAGGAAAACCTGTCGCCGACCACGTCCCGAAAGATTTCCTCCTGGGTCCGCTCGATTTCCTCGCCCTGGGCCAGTTCCATGACCCGGTCCCGGATCTGGGTCCACCGTACCGGCACGCTGATCAGCGCGGTTGGGCGGACTTTCTGGAACTGGGCGAGCAGGGTGGCGGCCGAGGGGTTGCCCGCGAAGATATAGGTGCCGCCCCAGAAGATGGTACCCAGCATCTCGAGATAGCGGCCGAAGGTATGGAACAGGGGCAGATAGCAGAGCATGATTTCGTCGCGCCCGACTTCGGGCAGAGCCGCTGCCCGGGCGAAGCGTTTGGTCACCAGGTTGTACTGGTTGAAGACCACTCCCTTGGGGCGTCCGGTACTGCCGGAGGTGAACATGATCGTGGCGGGTTCGCGCAAGGTGCGCCGGGGCCGGTTCGCCAGCAGTGTTCCGATCTCGTCGGCGTCCAGGTGGGCGCGGCGCTCATCCAGCAGGTGGATGCCCTCTTCGCCCACCCGTGGGAAATGGTTCAGGGTGTAGATGACGAAGGGTTGCTCCGCTTCGGCACGGACGGTCAGGAGGGTATCCAGGCGGTCCGGGTGGTCGCAGACCGCCACCGTGATGCGCAGCCTGTTGAAAATCCAGACCAGGTTTTCGGTGCTGAAGTGGACGTTCAAGGGTGTGACGAAGATGTCGCTGGTCAGGCATGCCAGGTCGCAGCAGGCGGCTCCGAGGCTGTTCTGGCACAGGAGGGCGACACGTGGCCCGTCCTGCTTGCGCGATCCACCGGCCGCCAACTCGGGCCGCGGCCCATCCTGCAGGAACAATGCGGCAGTGGAGCGGACCCTCCGCCTGACCTGCGCGTAGCTCCAGCTCTCGCTGCCGGGCTCGGCCAATTCCTGGAACAATATATGTTCGGGCTGATCGGCGACCCGCCGGTCCAACAGGTCACCCAGGGTGTAGGCGATGTCTTCGCAGACGGCGAAGGTGGTTTCCGCCCACCGGACACGCGTGGCCGCGTCCGGCAGGGCAGTGAGGAAATCCGGGTGTCGGGTCAGCGCCAGGTAGTCGCACCACAGGTCCCGGTCCTTTCCTGCCGCGGGACCGGCGGCCAGCAGTTTTTCCGCGCAGGCGAGCAGTTCGGCAGCCGGAGCGGACAGGGATTCTCCGTCACGACCTTTCGCCGCTGGAGTGAAGGGACGCAGGAGGGTCCCGAGGCGGTGGACCTGGCTTTCCATCAGTCCTCCCGGCCGTTCCCGTCGGGATTGGTCACAAGCCGGTAGCCGACCCCGTGGACGGTCAGGATGTGCCGGGGACTGCGGGGGTCCGTTTCGACGATCTTGCGCAGGGCCAGGATGAAGTTGTCCACCGTGCGAGTGGTCGGATAGGCGCCGAATCCCCACACGCGGTCAAGGATCGTTTCCCGGTCCACCGGTTCTCCTGCGTGTTCGCTGAGCAGGCGTAGGATCATCACTTCCTTTTCCTTCAGACCGATGGTGCCGTCGTCGGTGACGGCCTGGTAGGTCCGCAGGTTTATCTCGGCTTTGCCGATGCGCAGAGTGGAGGGGGCTTCCTGGCTCCGGAACCAGTCCTGGCGCCGGAAGAGGGATTTGATGCGCGCCAGCAACTCGTCCAGATCGAAGGGTTTGGTGATGTAGTCGTCCCCTCCCTCGTCCAGTCCCCTGATCCGGTCCTGGCCCGCGCTACGGGCCGTCAGAAAGAGGATGGGCAAGCGGTCACCCTCGTTCCGCACCTGTCGGCAGAAGGCAAAGCCATCCATGCCTGGCAGCATGACGTCCAGGAGGATGAGTTCAATGCCGCCGCCCCGCCACAGATCGAGACCGTCTTCGGCGCTGCCGGCCAGCACCGGTTCGTATCCCTCGAGCTCAAGATTGATCCTCAGGCCGTCGGCCAGATGCGCGTCGTCCTCGACGACGAGAATACGCCTCTTCATGGGTCTCCTCCCGGATGGGCGAACTCGATCCGGATCCGTGTCAACCGCCGGTTGTCAGGGCGGGCAGGACGAGGGTGAAAGTGCT
>CBDUYZ010000348.1:0-2932 GCA_965371575.1 uncultured bacterium | reverse complement strand
TGTCAAATCTGATCATACGCGGTCGCAGTAGGTGATTCATGAATAATCCGGGCTAAGGAGGATGACATGTTCCAGCGCATGAAACCATTCGCTGCGATAACGACCACGGTGCTTTTCCTGGCGGTCACGGGCCTGGCTACGGCCCAGGACTGCCCCACCGAACCGGTGCGCCGGAACTTCACCGGCGACAGAACCACCGCCTGCCCCTGCTTCAACCACGGCGAGGAAGCGGGCGCGGTGTTTTCCGTGCCGAGCGAGCACTATCCCATCGAGATCCTGCGCATCGGCGTGGGCTGGGGCTCGTTGTACGGCAACCCCGTCCAAATCGAACAGGCCCTGCACATCTACCACGGCCGGCTGCCGGACCCGGGTACGCCCGTCTTCACGATGCCCCGCCCCGGCCTGACCAGCGGGATCATCAACGAGTTCGACATCGAGGCGCTGGGCAGCGTCAGCATAGAGTCGGCGCCGGTTGCAGCGACCATCCAGTTCCAGACCTCGAACCTGGACAACGCCTACGCCCCGACCCTGGTCCACGACGGCAACGGCTGCCAAGGCGGCATGAACCTGATCAAGGCCATCCCCGGCGGCTGGCTGGACGCCTGCAACGCGGGCGTCGCCGGAGACTGGGTGTTCTCCCTGACCTACCGCCAGGTCGACTGCCTGTCCAAAACGGACGACCGCCGATACACCGTCACCACCGCGCCGCCCAGGCCCCAGCTGAACGACTGCTACCCCAACCCGTTCAACCCCCAGACGCTGATCAGCTTCGACATGCCGGCGCCCGGCAGGGCGCGGCTCGAAGTCTATTCGCTGGCCGGCAAGAGAGTGACCACGCTGGTCGACGGCGAGGTCGGGTCAGGACGCCATCAGGAGATCTGGTACGGCCGCGACGATGCGGGCCGCCCGCTGCCCTCTGGCGTGTACTTCTACCGGCTGCAGACCAAGGGGTTCAACGACAGCAAGCGGATGGTACTGCTGAAGTAGGTCGGCCTTCTCTTACGAATCTCTGACAACTGTACTAGATTAAGCATGAAACCGTCTCACTGTGTCCGGTGGAAAACACGGAGGAGTCAGTCATGCGAAAATCTCCCGGCAACACCCTGCCGCCGCTTATCTGGACCCTCCTGGTCGCGCTGATCGCCGTGCCCACTGCGTATGCCTGAGGTGTTCCTCCCCCGGGCGGTCCGCCCCCTTCATGCGGCAGTTCAAAAATCGACGGGGACCGGGTTCAGCTCGGTCTCGGCATGGGCGGTTTCGACACGACACTCCGCTTCGACAATGACCGGGATGTCGACGTCAAGATGACCGCGGTATCGATCTCGGGCGCCTGGTTCATCAACGACCGCTGGACGGCCCTCGCCGGCGTCGGGCTCATTCTCGACGGTACGCTGCAACCTGACGACGGCTCCGTCCACGACGTGGAACCAGGTGGGGCGGCAACCGTCGGGATGGGGTATAGTGCCCTCAGCGGAGAGGGGGGCGTTCCCTCCGTCGACCTGTCGATGAACCTCAGCTCCTCGTGGACGCAGACCGTCGCTGCGGGCACCGACAGCCGGACGAGCTACTTCGCTGCCGATGCCCGTCTGGGAGTTCGCGCCGGTTGGAGCATAAGGGGCAACTTCTACCCATACCTGGCCGCCCGCGTATTCGGGGGCCCGGTGCACTGGGAGCTTGACGGAGAGGAAGTCGTGGGGAGCGACATACATCACTACCAGATCGCCCTGGGTGCCGCGGCCCAAACCGGCCCGGTCGGAATCTTCGCCGAATGGTCCGGTCTTGGCGAACGGGCGTTCAGTGCGGGGCTGAGCACGGCGTGGTAGTGCGGCGCACTTGCTGGAAAGTCGTGTTTCACCGATCCATCCTGACCAGAATACTGATCGTACCTGTCCTGGTGGCCGTCGTGCTGCCCGGCACAGCGGCCCGCGCCGGTGATCCTTTCGCCGTCCAGAACAGCTACGAGGACCTGGACCACGAGGGGGAGAGTATCCGCGCCATCCGCATCCCCATCAACATCACCCTGCGCGATTGGCGGCAGCGCCCCTACGGACTGAGGCTGCGGCTGGCCGGCACGTTTGCCACCAACGATCTCTACGATTTCCTGGACGGGGAATTCGGTGAAGTGCGGATGAGCAGCTTCATGCCGGGACTGGAATTCGTGGTCCCGGTCGGACGAAACAACCTTCTGCGCCCCTATTTCGACGTGGGGATCGGCTTCGCATCGTCAACCGACAAGGCGGAATTCCTGGCCGCCGTCGGCCTGCGCAGCGAATTCATCTTTGCCGGGGATTACTATTTCGCCGGACTCGAACCGGGTTTCCGACTGAACAACCGCGCGAGTGTCGAAGCGCCGGACGAGCTGGTTTTTTCCCCTTTCATGACCGTCAGCGGACGACGGGTCCTGGGGTTCGCCATCGGCGGCCACCAGCCTGACGCGGGCGTCTTCATCGAGACCGGCTACGACTTCAACGCCCTGGAGCTGACCTCGGTGCGTTCGACGCGGGACGCGGTCAACACGCAGTGGGAAGTGGGCGTGGGGTTCGGGTTCTCCCAGTCCCAGCCGAAGATCGGACCTTTCCGGTTCCCCCGCCTCCGGGTCGGCTACCGCTTCGGCGATCTTGAGGGCTGGCGGATCCGGATCGGCGGCGACTGGCTGAATTCCGTCGTGGGCCGGAACCAGCCTGCTTCATAACGGTAAACTGCTCCATCCTCTCAGACTGCGGAGTCTCCGTCAGACCTGGAGTGGTTCATCGATAAATTCACACGGCAAAGTGTGGTTAGGAGGAGGAAATGAGGCTTAACCATTTGATTTTCTTGATAGCCCTCGTCTTGGGATTGTCGGCAGCCGGGACGTTCGCTGAAAGCATTCCCAACAAGGGGGCGAATCACCCCGATATGTCCTATCTCAAGGCCGATTTTGGGCCCATCGATG
>CBDUYZ010000347.1:0-2939 GCA_965371575.1 uncultured bacterium | reverse complement strand
GCGGTCCGCAGCCCCGGGATGTTGGCTGGTAAAAAATCAGAAACCAGCCTTCGCTCCGGACCTTCGCTGGAAGAGCAGACCACCCGGACCGGTTTGTTGAAGGCGTAGTAGCTGGGCCTCAACAGGGCCAGAGGCTCGCCATCCAGGTAGATCTGGCTGTCGGGTTCCAGCGTCCTGTGGGGATCCAAGATGATTTTGTCATCGACCGAGATCCGACCTTGGGTCACCATCGTGCTGGTTTGTTTTCGCGTGCCGTAGCCCGCTTTCATCAGGGCCCGGGCCAAGCCCATGGCCCGCGCGGGCTTCCACCGTTCCGGCGGTGTGGTGGGAGACACTGAATTGTCCTGCTGTTTCTTGGCCATGGCTTTCCAGTTTTTTTAACAGCCTGCTAGTTAAGCGTCGTCCACGTGAACATGATCAGCGCGTAGGTCAGCAACAGGACCATTCCGCGCGCCCTGCCGATCTTGCCCCGGCCGAGGCTGATCATGGCAAACACCATGACAGTCAGCACCACCATGCAGATCATCTGGACCTGCAGGGGAGTCGACGGCAGGGGAACCGAAGTGACCTGCGACTGACCGCCTTCCGCGTCGAGATTCCAAAACAGACCCACCGGTCCGGCCACCGCAAGGATGTTGAACAGGTTGGAGCCTACAATATTCCCGAGGGCCAGATCGTCTTCGTTGCGCAGGGCCGCCACGATGGTCGTGGCCAGTTCGGGGAGGCTCGTACCCACGGCCACCAGTGTCAGACCGATCAGGGTTTCGGATACTCCCATGCTCACCGCCAGCCTCAGTGCGGAGGATACGATGAAATAACCGCCGCCGGCCAGCCCTCCCACGCCGAGGATCGTCATGCCCGCGCCACGCGTCAGTTCCCGCATCTTGTGGCTCGGATCGACATCCGGCAATTCCGCAGGTACATCGGCCACAACCCCCCCGCGATCCCGGTGTTTCAGGGTCCACCACATGAAGGCAATGAAACCCGCGACCAGCAGGGCGGCGTCCAGGTGGCCGAGGCGTCCCTCCCAGGCCAGGACCGTGAACAGCAGGGTGGCCCCCAGAAGGAAGGGTACTTCCTTGCGGGACAGCCCCCGCTCCACGTTCACCGGGTTAAACAGGGCGGCCATGGCCAGGATCAGGCCCAGGTTGGCCACGTTGGAGCCGATGACATTACCCAGAACGAGTCCCGTATTCCCCTTTACGGCTCCCACGAGGGAAACAAACAATTCGGGCGCCGAGGTTCCGAAAGCAACCACCGTCAGCCCCACCACCACCGTCGGCACATGCAACACCGCGGCAATGCGGGAACCGCCGCCGATGAGCAGCCAGGCGCCGCCGACCAGCAGTCCGATGCCCGCGGCGAAGAGAAATATCTGCCATAACATGCCAGTCACTCGTTCTCCGGATGGTCAGGGACCAGGGCCACGGCCCGTACGGGGGAAGCCTCGGTTCCCTCCAGCTTCAGGGGCAGGACCAGCAACGTGAAACCCTCTCGGGGAAGTGCGGCCAGATTGGCCAGGTTCTCGATGTTGATCATGCCGACCGGAGCGCAGATGTCGTGGGCGTGCCGGCCTCCGAACGGATCGAGGCTCGGGGTGTCCAACCCCACCCCCTTGAGCCCGGCCCCCGCAAGCAACTCCGCCAGTTCCGGGGTGAGATACGACCACTCACGATAGTAGCGCTCGGTGCCCCAGTGCCGGTCCCAGCCGGTATCGAACAATACGAAATCCAGGCCCCCCAGATCGACCCCGCCACACACTTCCGGCCCGAGGGCCCGGGGCGTCTGGCCATCCCCGGCCCGGATGACCACTCCCTTGCCCATGAACCGGTCCACAGGCAGGCGGTCGACACCCGGCTCACCAGCCAGAAAATGAAGGGGCGCATCGATATGGGTGCCCACATGGCACCCGAATTCCAGGGAACTGGACATGTGGCTGTCGGGACCGTGGATACTGTGACGATGGATATTCAGGGGCTGACTGTCTCCGAGCCACTGGAACATGTCCGGCACTATCGTGTGAGTCAGATCTATCAATTTCAAGGGGTCGGCTCCGTGGGCGGCAAGGCGCAGGTTCAAGACAGATTCGGGATTCGCGGCTTATTCAGCCGGAATGAAAGGATTCCAGGTGAATGTCGCGGCGTAGATCACTGATCTCGAAATCCGAGGCGAAAATGATGCGTTCAGCCCCATCGAGCAGACCGTCCACCATGGATTCTTCGTTGGAAACGGTGCTGACCGCCAGAAAGCAACGCTGGATGAGATCCGCCGGACCCACCTGGGCCACGGCAAAATCCTGATTCTTCAGCTTCTGCACCAGGGAGCGCAGCCCCCGCCGCCGATCCTTGAGGGTCCGGGCCGCCGTCATCACCAGATCCGCCGTCAGGGTTCCTGAATAGGTCCGTACGTCATCCACGCCTCACCTCCCGGCTACAATCCCGCAAAGCTAAAGGAAAACAGACGAATTGTCATGGATGAATACTCGTCGGCCGTTTGGCCGGATCACGGCCGGGATCCCGCACATTCCAGCACCGGGTCCAAGCCCGTCCATTTTGCGGCTAAACCCCGCCACCGATCCAGAATACGGCATCCCTACCGGTTGGCCGGAGTCCCTCGACCGATACAGCATTCTGGCCCGATTCCTGCAAATGCCTATCTGTGATGAAAAAACTTCGGTTCCATTTTCCAGTCGATCCCGGTAGGACCGCCAGAGCGGTGCTGTCCGTCGCGATCCTCGGCCTGGCCGGCGCCGGCTGCCAGGAAAGGATCGAATACGCCGGTTCGGGCCTGGGCGCGGACCTGCCTCTGACCCCCCATCCGGTCGTGGAACGGGATCTCGCCGCCATCGACGACAGCGGCATCATCCGTCTGATCACGCAATACAACTCCAGCAGCTATTTCATCCACCGCGGCGGGCAGGCGGGGTTCGATTACGAACT
>CBDUYZ010000346.1:0-2962 GCA_965371575.1 uncultured bacterium | reverse complement strand
AGGGTGGCCGTCACACTCCGTTCTTCACGGGTTACCGTCCCCAGTTCTACTTCCGTACCACGGACGTGACGGGCGACGCGAGCCTGCCCGAGGGTGTGGAGATGGTGATGCCCGGTGACAACATCAAGATGCAGATCGATCTGATCACGCCGATCGCGATGGAAGAGGGTCTTCGGTTCGCGATCCGCGAGGGTGGCCGCACCGTCGGCGCCGGCGTGGTGGCCAAGATCCACGAGTAGACAATCTAGGAGTCAGGACTGATGCGGGACATCATTACCCTCGGTTGCAGCGATTGCAAGATGAGGAACTACACGACGAAGAAGAACAAGCGTCTCCATCCGGACAGGGTGAAGTTCAAGAAGTACTGTCCCCGATGCAACAAGCACACGGAACACAAGGAGACCCGTTGACGTTCGGAATGACGTTCGAACGTCAGGAATGATTTCTTGATAATTGCAGGGGTGTAGCTCAGTTGGTAGAGCATCGGTCTCCAAAACCGAGGGTCGCGGGTTCGAGCCCTGCCGCCCCTGCCACTTTTGATTTCAGCCTGATGGCCGATTGCCGGAAACGCCGGGCGACTGGCCGGGCGTAAACAGGAAGGTCCAAGCGACATGCTTGTGCGTTTCACCCAGTACTTGCGAGAAACCGCCATGGAGATGAAGAGGGTGTCCTGGCCCGGCCCTGCCGAGCTCAAGGAGTCGACCATCGTCGTAATGGTGACCGTCACAGTCATAACGGTTATTCTGTTTGTTGTGGACAAGATTCTTGATCTGGGGATCAAGCAGATAATTGCCCTGGCCTGACCAGGGAGGTGATACTAGAACTCCGGATTTACCCTGGAGATGGGATAGTTGTCCCATTTTTTGGGTGTATCTGTGTCGCATTGAGGCGCTTGATCTCACGCGCCCCGATCTCACGCGCCTGATCTGATGGGAGCCAGCCGTGCTGGAATCTGACGGGACAAAAAAAGAACGCGAGGAAGAAGACCTCCTGGGTCCCGCAGTCAACGACGAGGCTCCTGCGGAAGTCAACGACGAGGCTCCTGCGGAAGTCAATGACGAGGCTCCTGCGGAAGTCAATGACGAGGCTCCTGCGGAAGTCAACGACGAGGCTCCTGCGGAGGAGGCCGCCGCCGGGGACGAGGCCGTCGAGACGTCCGGCGAGGATGTCGATGAAGCCCTCTTCATCGATCTGCCCGACGAGGAATACGTCGAGGAGACTGCCGACACCGCAGACGAACCGGCCGCCGCGGATGCCGAGGCCGGCCCCGTTTCCGAAGAGGACGAACTGCTGGACGCCCTGGAGATCCAGCTCACGCCCGCGGAGCAGGCGGAAATCGAGCGCCGGGGCCGGATGAGGTGGTACGTCATTCACGCCAATACCGGGCATGAGAACAAGGTCAAGCGCAATATCGAAATGGCCATCAAGTCGAACCACATGGAGGAATCGTTCGGCGAGGTGATGGTCGCGACGCAGGAAGTGACCGAGATGAAGAACGGGAAGCGTTCCGTGGTGAAACGCAAGTTCTTCCCCAGTTACATACTGGTCGAGATGATCATGGATAATGAGACCCAGCATTTCATCAACAGCATCCCCGGTGTGACCCGGTTCATCGGGGGCAACGTGCAGCGACCTCAGGCGATCACGCGGGATGAGGTGGACCGGATTCTCGGTCGTATCTCCGCCCCGGACGAGGTCAGGCAAACGCTGGAGATCCCCTACGAGGTGGGGGACAACGTACAGGTCACCGACGGTCCGTTCACCGAGTGGACCGGCGTGATCAACGAGATCAATCACGACAAGGGCAAGCTCAAGGTGATGATCTCGATTTTCGGTTCGGAAACTCCGGTGGAGTTGGACTTCCTTCAGGTGAAGCCCCTCTGATCCGCCGTTTGTTTCTGCGGCTTCAGGTTTTTGTCTGGAATCTGGCGCCGCTCCGTGGCCGTCCCTCTCGACGGTGACGGATGTCCCATAGATGAGGCCGATCCGCGGCTTGAAGCCGGAAGCAGGTTTGGACTCCCTGCCGAAAGTGGAAGACCGCTGGTGACGCCGGCCCTCAGTTGAAGGAGAAAAGTCGACATGGCAAAAAAAGTCATGACGCAGATCAAGTTGCAGGTCAAGGCCGGGCAGGCCAATCCCGCCCCTCCGGTGGGTCCTGCTCTCGGTCAGCATGGTCTGAACATCATGGAGTTCTGCAGCGCCTTCAATGAGCGGACCAAAGAGCAGATGGGTCTGGTGATCCCCGTGGTCATCACTGTCTTCGCGGATCGGAGCTTCAGCTTCATCACCAAGACGCCCCCTGCTGCGGTTCTGATCAAGAAGGCCCTCGGCCTGGATTCCGGCAGTCCCGAGCCCGGCAGGATTTCCGCCGGTACGATCAAGCGCTCTCAGCTGCGCGAGATCGCCGAATTGAAGGCGGAAGATCTCAATGCCGGTTCGCCTGAGGCCGCGATGCTTATCATCGCCGGCACGGCGCGGAGCATGGGACTGGAAGTAGTCTAGACCGATTTCGGTAGGAAGGCTGCGAAAGCACGGCGCCGGGTTCCCGCGGGAATCGACCGGCACCGGAGAACAGGGCGGGGACGCCGCGGAAGCGGCTGACCCGAACCCGATCGAACAATCACAGTCGACTGGAGAACAACCCAATGAAGCACGGTAAATCCTACAACAAGGCCCAGGAACTGTTCGAGCGGCAAAAGGCGTATCCCGTTACGGAGGCCCTCGACCTTCTGGAATCCTTCCCCAAGGCGAAATTCGACGAGACGGTGGACATGTCGATCCGGTTGGGCGTCAACCCCAAGCATGCCGACCAGATGGTCCGCGGCACCGTGGTGCTGCCCCATGGAACCGGCAAGTCCGTCCGGGTGCTCGTGATCACGCGAGGCCCCAAGGAGCAGGAAGCCAAGGACGCCGGAGCCGACATGGTCGGCGCCGACGAATACCTGCCCAAGATCAAGGACGG
>CBDUYZ010000345.1:0-2976 GCA_965371575.1 uncultured bacterium | reverse complement strand
TACCAAGGAGCACGGCCATGGCCCATAAAAAAGCAGGCGGAAGCACCAGGAACGGGCGGGACAGCAACGCGCAGAACCTGGGCGTTAAGCGTTTCGGCGGGCAGCCCGTGCGCGCCGGCACGATCATCGTGCGGCAGCGCGGCACGCGGATCCATCCGGGCAAGAACGTCGGCAAGGGCGGTGACGATACCCTGTTCGCCTTGATCGACGGCACGGTGCAGTTCCAAGATTTCCGAGGGTCCAAGAAGCGGGTCAACATCCAGCCTTTCTAAAATGATGGCTGACCGGTTAGATCAAGCCCGCCCCCTCGGGGGCGGGCTTCTCTTGTAACGGGAAGGAACGGTGGTGGCGGAAGAATCCGAAACCGGGGTTAAAAGGGTGCTGGTGGTCATTCCGGCCCGTTTCGGTTCAACCCGGTTTCCCGGCAAGGCGCTGGCCGATCTCGAGGGCAAGCCTCTCATTGTGCGGGTGGCCGAAAACGCGGCGGCCATCGGTCGAGCGGACACGGTCATCGTGGCCACCGACGACGTCCGGATCAGGGACGCCGTTCTGGCCGCCGGATTTTCCTGTGAGATGACCGGTGACCATCCCACGGGCACGGATCGGATCGGAGAGGTGGCTGCCCGGCACGAGGCGGACATCATTCTCAACCTGCAAGGGGATGAACCTCTGCTCGACCCTCGTGACGTGGACCGGCTCATCGCGGCCATGCAGTCCGATCCCGGTCTCGACCTGGCAACCTGCGCCCACCCCTTCAGCGGCGTGGACTCTTGGCAGAACCCCAACAACGTGAAAGTGGTCCGGGATGCCCGGGGCCAGGCTTTATACTTTTCCCGGGCGCCGATTCCCGGTATTTTCCCGGGAGCGGAGGTCCAGGCCCACCGACTGGCCCTGAGGCATGTAGGTATCTATGCTTTTCGCCGGTCGGCTTTGCTGCGGTTTCTGGCCCTGGACCGGTCGCCTCTGGAGACGATCGAGGGGCTGGAACAATTGCGCGCCCTCGAGAACGGGATGCGCATCAAGGTGCTGGATATAGGTAACGCGCCTGTAGGAGTGGATACGCCGGCAGACCTGGATCTTGTCCGCGGGCTGTGGCGTCGACAACAAGGATCGTGAACCCGGGAGATACTGGAATGGCCAAGTTCGTATTCGTGACCGGCGGCGTGGTTTCGGCCCTGGGCAAGGGGATCGCCTCCGCTTCCATGGGGACTCTTCTCAAGGCGCGGGGGCTGAAAGTCGTGCTGCAGAAGTTCGATCCCTATCTGAACGTGGATCCGGGCACCATGAGCCCCTTCCAGCACGGTGAGGTTTTTGTCCTCGATGATGGCGCGGAGTGCGATCTCGATCTCGGGCATTACGAACGGTTCACCGACTTGAATCTGTCGCAGATAAACAACCTGACCAGTGGACGCGTGTACGAGACTATCCTGGCCAAGGAAAGAAAAGGGGAATATCTCGGCCGCACCGTACAGGTCATTCCCCACGTAACCGATGAGATCAAACGGCGCATCATGCTGCCGATTCAGGAAAATCCCGACGTCGATGTCGTCATCACCGAAATAGGCGGCACCGTGGGTGACATAGAAAGCCTTCCTTTCCTCGAAGCCATCCGGCAGTTCCGTCTGGAGCAGTCCCGCGAGGATACCGTCTCGGTGCACCTGACCCTGGTGCCCTACATCGCGGCTGCCGGCGAGATCAAGACCAAGCCCACCCAGCACTCGGTGCGCGAACTACGCAGCATCGGGATCCAACCTGATTTTCTCATGTGCCGTTCCGAGCGCGCCATCGGGGACGATGCGCGGCGCAAGATCGGCCTGTTCTGCAACCTGGATGTGGACCACGTCTTCGAAGCGCGCGACGTGGAGAGCATTTACCAAGTGCCCCTGAATCTGCACGCCCAGAATTTTGACGTGTTGCTTTGCGACCGCTTAGGGTTGGAGACCAAACTGCCCGACCTGGCCGATTGGGAACGAATGGTCCACGCCATTCTCAATCCCTCCGAGACCGTGCGCATCGCCATCGTCGGCAAGTACACCGAACTGAAGGATGCCTACAAGAGCATCATCGAATCGTTCATCCACGCCGGCATTCCCCACCACGTGAGAGTGGAGCAGGTGTGGATAGATTCGGAGAGCCTGGAGGGGGACGACGTGGGGGACAGGCGGCTGGCGGAGATCTTCGCCGACTGCCACGGCCTCCTCGTGCCCGGCGGTTTCGGCGACCGGGGCATTCCGGGCAAGGTGAACGCCATCCGGTTCGCCCGGGAGAACAAGTTGCCCTTTCTCGGCATCTGCCTGGGGCTTCAATGCGCCATGATCGAGATCGGACGCGACCTGGTCGGCCTGGAAAAGGCGGGATCCGCTGAGTTCACGCCGGAAACGTTGCACCCGGTGATCCATCTCATGGAGGAGCAGCGTGGCATTGCCAACCTGGGCGGAACCATGCGCCTGGGCGCCTATCCCTGCCATATCGTGCCCGACAGCCGGGCTTTCGCGTGTTACGGTGAACAGGAGATCAGCGAACGTCACCGGCACCGCTATGAAGTGAACAACAATTACCGGGAACAGTTCGAGCAGGCCGGCGTCCTGTTTTCGGGCCTTTCACCGGACGGCTGTCTGGTGGAGATCATGGAGTTGCCCGAGCATCCGTTTTTCATCGCTGTGCAGTTCCATCCCGAGCTGAAATCCCGGCCTGGCCGCCCCCACCCGCTGTTCCGTGAATTCGTGGCCGCGGCCCTCGCCCACCGGAGTCCGGGACAGAAGAAATCCGAGGACCGGGCCGCCAACTGAGCGTGGCGCGTTTCCCGTCAGGGAGGCGCCCAACGCAGGGAAGGACGTCATTCATGGCCACCGCGATTCCCTTCACCGTGGGCGAACACCAGGTGGGTCTGGGACAGCCCCTGTACGTCATAGCCGGGCCCTGCGTCCTCGAGGATCCCGGCGAGATGCTGGAGACCGCCGAAACCCTCGCCGCCAT
>CBDUYZ010000344.1:0-2994 GCA_965371575.1 uncultured bacterium | reverse complement strand
GCAATGCTCCCGGCGCGTCAATTCTTGCTTTTCTTGGCATAAATAATCACATACCTCACTCTAATATGTTATGCAACGCATATTTTCATGGGCGTCCCCCTGTCCAGTTCACGTCCCGCATTTTCGCATTTTGTCCCCGCTGGCGGCGGTAGAAAAAGAAAGGGCCATCGGTTCGCCGATGGCCCCTCTGTGTTTCAGACGGGATGATCCGTCCTAGTTGTGAAGCCTATGGCCGGTCGATGGTGATTACCGGCGAGGTCCAGGTCTCCCAGTGATCCGGGTTGTCGTTGTCACCTAGTGCCTTTTGGACCGAGAGCCCGATCACATACTCGCCGTCGGGCACCACATTGACTTTTTTGTTGTTCACTGTCGTCCCATCCCACGGGAAGGAGAAGATGTTGTTATAATTGAAATTGCGATCTACGTACTCGAGATCGTAAGCCCGATGCCAAGCCTTGCCGGTATTGGCGTCAAAGACCTCCATGCGGAGCTTGCGCACTTGGTGGCCGAGGTTGACCCAGAACTCGGGGGAATCTCCATCCTCCATCGTGTAGATGGGGCCACCCATCAGCCGGGGCAAGCCGTAGGGGTTCGCCGTGAGAACCGGGAGCGCTTGGTAGTCGCCGACAAAGCCGGCGTACGGCACGCGGTACGTCTGGCCGCCGCCTTGCGGCGTGAACACGATGTAGCCGCCGTACGTCCCGAGATCGGGTCCGGTAGGCGGGTAAATCATCGCGTTGACCGTGGCTGTCCCGCCGGCGGGCACCGTCACGCTGGAAGCGCCCAAGTCTACGTACTCATCCGACAGCCAGAAGCCCAGATCGTCCGCCCATGTGCCTGTCGTCGCAACTGCCGATACGTACGAGAGATCGTAGGTCACGGCGTCGGGAGCGTTGTTCTCGACCGTCAGCGTGTGCGCGGTCGGTCCGGCTTCGCCCTCGCCCAGCGATAGCTTGCCAGGCTCGATCTTGGTAGTGGCCAGGATGGCGTCGTCAATGTCCACCATGCCCGCGCCCTGGCGATGGACGTGGTCCAAAAAGCCAATGCCGGGGGCCAGCGACCAAAAGGCTGGGTCGGCGCTGTTCTGCAGGATGCCGCGCACTGCCTGGGAGGGTGTGTTGGGCTTGGCCTCTATCAATAGCGCCGCCGCGCCTGCAACGTGGGGTGACGCCATCGAGGTACCGCCCTTGGTGCCATAGCTACCTTGCTCGAGGGGAATAGTGGAATAGATGTCTCCGCCAGGAGCGCCGATATCGGGCTTGAGGCTGAGGTCGGGGGCCAGGCCGTAAGAGCTAAAGGACGAGATCAGTCCACCTGTGGCGCTGGGGAAGCTCAACAGTTGGTCCGTCCAGGTCATCATGATTGACGCTGATTGACCCCGGATGAACATGCCATCTTCCTGGGAGATGCTAACCACCGCAAAGTCTACGTCGGGCGCTCCCAGTGTGCCGATAAAGTTACCGGGCGAGTTGTTGTGGATCACAGCGGCAGTGGCACCGGCAGCCTGGGCCTTCAGCGCTTTTTCCCGGAAATAGCAGGCGCCGCGCTCGATGAGGGCCACCTTGCCGTATGGGTCTGCCTCATACATATCGCCATTACACCCGCGACCGACATAAACGATTTCTTCGGTCCCAGAGGTTGGCGCAAGCGCAGCGTATTCCATGTCGCCGTAGCCGATCTTTTGGTCAGCCACCTCAAAATACAGCTGTAGGACGTTCGTGTTGTCGAAAGAGGCGACTCCGATCACTTTTTTACCCACGCCGGGTGCACCGACGGCGTAGGTGCCGTAGTCGCCGCTGTTGCCGATAGAGGCTACCACGACCATGCCCGCATTCACGAGCCGGTCGCTGGCCTGAGCTGTGGGTTCCTGCGGCCACTGGAAGGCCGAGCCGATGCTCATATTCAGGACGTCCATGCCGTCGGCCAGCGCCATTTCCATGGCGGCGATCATGATGTCGGAAAAGGTCGAGCCTTCACAGCCAAAGACGCGGTATGCGCCAAAGGTCACGCCCGGCGCAACGCCCACAACGTTTCCATTGGCGCCGATGATGCCAGCGACGTGAGTGCCGTGGCCATTGCAGTCATCGGGGTCGTTGTCTGGGTTCGGGATGGGATTGTAGGAAGGCGAGGTCGAGTCGGCGTTAAAGTCATCGCCCACGAGGTCGTACCCGGTTTCCACGCGGCAGCCTTGGCCGAAGCAACCACCCAGGTCGGGATGGTCATAGTCAATGCCGGTGTCCATCACGGCCACGCGGACGCCGGTGCCGGTGTAGCCAAGCTCGGACTGGGCCACGTCGGCCCCGGTCATCGCCAATGCCGAGTACAATTCGGGGCCGGCAACTAAAGTATCTGGCAGCGAGACGGTCCGCACCGGATACAGCGCCTTGATGACCGGGATGCTGGCAAGAGTCGCCAACTCACCGTGTTCGATCCGGATCGACAGGCCATGAAACAGCGTGTCGAAGGCGAAACGCTCCGAGTACTTTAGGCCGGCCTTCTTCGCGGCAGCCCGGAATGCGGCTTTCTCTTCCTTTAGAGTCCTTAGGCTGGTTCCCTCTATTGCAGGTGGGCTCTTGAGCTCCACGAACCACAGTTTTGGTGTCTCGTCGACTATTATACCATCTACCTCCTCCGATAGCATCAGAACCAGGGGTTCAATCTGCTCTACAACTTCCTGGGAGAATACTGGAACAACCATTGCCAAGATTGCGAGTAACGCAAGGACAGTCGTAATCTTTTTCATTTTTACCTCCAAGTAAGTGTCTTGTGTTTGCGAATCAAGTGTCTACTTCAGACTGATGTATCTCCTTTCCTCACCCCCTTTCGCATTGGCGAACATTCGGGACATCCTATAATAAGTAAATAACTGCTATTGCAACTGATAGTTATGCTCTTTAGCGACTTTTTCCCCTCTATTTACAGCATATCCTACTCCCGGTTGAGTCATTTCTAATTGTTTTGCCAAATCCGTGCAACTTATTCCCAACTCCCGAA
>CBDUYZ010000343.1:0-3001 GCA_965371575.1 uncultured bacterium | reverse complement strand
ACCTTAACACATTACCCACTGATACTGTTGATGTCCATCTGTTGCCGCAGCACGCGGCCGGCGTATGTGGGGATGCTCATCTCCCGGATCGAGCAGGCGACGGACTGGCGCAAACGCGGGGATGGCAGGTGCTTTGCGGTAGAGTCGAGAAGTGGCGCGGTGTTTTAGGCAGAGCCTATCTGTTACCGACCCTTTCGGTTGTCGGTGTCTCACTAGCTTCGCCATACTCCGTTTCCACTTCCCGCTCATCGAACCGGACGTGCGGATTTCCCGCATCCGGCTCTCGGACCAAGTTCATCCTGAAGGCTTGCGCAGTTTCAAAAGCACACAGGGATTCACGAGACCCATAGCCTCGTAAAGGTAGGTGGCGGGATATCGGCATTCCCCACGCGTACCCAGTCGGTGCTTATGAACCAGCCAGTCGCGGACACGACGTTGGAGAAAGCGTTCCGTCTGGACGTATGTTTTCCACACCGTCCCGTAGCGGAAGTAGTTCATCCATCCGTGCATCATGCGATTGACGTTCCGAACCAACTGCTCCTCGCTTTGCCAAGACATGTGCGTCCCAATCATCCGGCGCAACGTGGCCCTCAATCGACGCACGCTTTTGCCAGATGGATAGGCTGCCAAGTACTTTCGGCCACTCCCGAAGGAGTATCGTGTGCCGAAAGTATAACCCAAGAAGTCAAACGAATCGGTCGGCGCGTAGCAGATTCGCGTCTTGGTCTCATTGATAGTCAGACCAATCCGCGTAAGAATGCTCCGCGCTTCAGACAACGCCCCGGTGGCGTCACGCCGGCACAAGATCACGAAGTCATCGGCATAGTTCACAATACGGCTGCCGAAACGACGGTCACAGCCGAACTGCTTCCATGCCTTCAGAAACCGACGCATATAAACGTTCGCCAACAGCGGCGAAAGCACCCCGCCTTGGGGTGTGCCTCGGCTACCGGCATGTCGTCGCGTGGGTTTGCCATTGTCGCTAGTTTCTTCGACGGGCGACTTCAACCACATCTTGACCAGATGCAGCATCGAGCCATCCGATACCCGGCGAGAAACCGAACGCATCAGTTCCGCGTGCGGAATCGTATCGAAGTACTTCGACAAATCAGCATCCACCACATGGACGCATCCGGTCTTCAGAGTCTTGTGCACCGCGCGAACAGCGTGTTGCGCGCTTCGCCGAGGGCGATATCCGTACGCGTCGTCCGTAAAATCCGCCTCGAAGATAGGCTCCAAGACAAGCTTCACGGCTGCCTGGGCGACCCGATCTTTGATCGTCGGGATGCCCAACGGACGTTCCCCGCCATTCGGCTTTGGGATCATCACTCGCAACACCGCCTCGGGGCGATATCGTTTCTCCTGGAGTTCCTGTCTCAACTCTGCGAGGAACTTCTCCACACCATACGACGCGATGTCCTCAAAACGAATCCCGTCCACGCCGGGAGCGCCGCCGTTGGATCTGGCAAGCGCGTAGGCGTGAGCAAGGATATCCGAGCGACAGGCCTTGTCGTACAGTGCATAGAAGCAAAAGTTCGGCTCTTGCTTGGCCTTCAGGTATAGCTTTCGTTGCAGCGCCTGGATTGCATAGGGCGTTAGTAGACTCATCGTCAATCGCCGCCTTCCCTTGCTGCTTCGTCCGCACCCTGGAACCAGGGCCCCTTCCCTCCACCGGCATTACCCGGCTTCATCGGTACTACGAGCCCCTCCGCCACCCGTCTGCGGCCAGACGCCAATTGCGCCTGGTGGCTGAGCCGATCTCCAGCCACCTCAGACGGGCTTCCCGTGTTGCCCAATGTTCCTTGTTGACATGCTGTCACCCACCACCCCGGCGAAGCGGATCGAAATCGTCGTCCAGTTCGTTCGATCCGTACCAGCCTTCCCCCAGTCCAGGCAGGGTCGGCCTTCGCATCGTGTATTTCGGAGCCGTCTCGGTGTTCATACATATTACGGCCTGCCAACTTGCAGACGGCCCAAAGCCGCCTTCTTTCTCCCAGGCTTCGACCATTTCGTTGCCTCCATGACCGCTGGGATAGCTACCCGGCCGGGACGACCTTTGCCGGGACAGGACTTGCACCTGTTGGAACAACGGACCCTCACGGCACACGTGGACCACTACAGGCGCACCAACGCGCACGTCGAGCACTTCCAGGCGCTGTGGTGCGACATCGAAGGCGACGACCGCGATGAACAGATCCAGCGGCTCGACGATTTCGCCGTGGATCCCACAATGGTGGTCCGGAGCGGAAACATCTCACTTCAAGCGCATTGGGTATTGAAAAAGCCTGTGACCGAACGCTACTGGCGGAAGCTGATGCGTGCCCTGTGCGCGCAGCTTCGTGGCAACCGTCGGGTCCTTTGCCCAATGCAGCAGATGCGCCTGCCCGGCGGCGTGCATGAGGAGACCGGTGTCCCGGCGGCGCTCATGTTCGCCGGCGAGAGGTACTGCCGCGCGAAACAGGTCGCTGACGCGATCACGCTGACCGCCGACGAAATCGAGAGGTATTTCGATGGGCGATGACGGGATGCCCATCTGCACCGAGTTGGTGCAGTCTGCGGAGGGCGTCGCGACTCGGCCACTTGGTCACCACGCCTGGATCGCCGGAAGGTACGACGACGCTCGCCAGCCGGGCGGGTTGGCCGTCCTTGGAACATGAACGGATGGAAGGAGGCGCAATTATGTGTGAACACGACAGTGAGTGCATCGGGGACACGGCGTTCGGCAGGACGATCATGGTAATCAGGATGGTCATGTCGCTCGCCGAGAACGGTGGCATGACGATCGCACGTTCGGACGCAGTGACCAGGGAAATCATCGAAGCAATCGAGAACAACGACGGGAATCTGTGTGAATGCGGCGACTGTACGAACCGATTGGATCTTGAGACGGGCTGCGAGGGATGGCTGGATGGCGTGCAGGAAGTCCTTGACCTGCGCAATGAAGAAACGGAGGAAGCGGTGCCACCGGAGGAGATGGTCAATGAGGTGTGGGTGGCGCTGT
>CBDUYZ010000342.1:0-3024 GCA_965371575.1 uncultured bacterium | reverse complement strand
GCTCGGTTTCTGACCGTGGCGATGAAGTAGATATGAAAGGGAATTATCATGCCGATGATGGTCCCGAACAGCGGCGCATGCCCAAACGGACCGTTTGATCTCCCCCAAAACGGCTTATCGGTCAGGATGAATTTGGGCCAGACCAGCGCCTCGATTTCGAAATTTTCAGCGATCGAAGTGATACTGTAGTAAACGACCAGGATCAGCAGAACCCACAGAAATTTCCTTATTTCCTTGTTTGTCGTGACCAGGTTCTTGGCGAAAAAATAGGAGGCATAGGGTATCACGGTGCTCATGGTCCAGTCGTGGAACACGGTCATGTCCCGGATATAGATGCCGACCAAGATATACAGGGCATTGATCAGCATCAACAGGTCCAGAAGATGCGGACCCCTGAATTTCCGTCTTTCGGCGATGAACTTCACAAAAAATACTACGGTAAGCCAAACCAAGATCATGCGATCGAGAAGCAGGTCCGGCAGTCCGGGCGCCTTGATCGACAAGATAAATCGAAACCCAAAAATCGTCAGAATCCAAACCAGGAAGGGGGTCATCAGGTTGCCGAAGGAGATGAGGGTGAAAATGGTCCCGAAAAAGATTCCAATGACCACCGTCACGAACATCTGCACACCGATTCTGGAGACGATGAAATAGCTGGCGAAGAGGGAGCCGCCGAGAAGAAGCGCGTACACCAGGAAGGTATTGAGCCGTGCTACCTGACGGGGATCCCTCAGGATACCGGTAAGACCACCCAACTCCTTCCATCCATTCAAATCAATCCGTCCTGATTACACTGGCAAACACGGGCAACTTCAGGTTTTCCTCGATGTCCTTCGGGTGGTAGATGCGGTGGTCCATTCTTTCCAGAATGAGCGCCACCACGATACCAAGGGCAGTGGCGAAAAAAGAGAGCATGATGAAATACACCATGGTCTTCCCGCCGGACACGACCATAACCATCTCAGGATCCGTCAAGGAGGTGACCGAACTGACCCGTTCATCGGCCATCTGGGTGATACGGACTTCCCCCAGTTTCCCCTGGATATTCCTCAGAAGCGTCCGCAGGGACTCGATCTTGACATCGATCATGGTAATCTGCGCCTCCGCTGCGGGCCCCCTGGCATTCTCCAACCGTAGCGTTTGAGCTTGTTCCGTGAGTGTTTGTTCCCGGCCCGCGGCGGTAAGAAGCTTGAGCCTGACGCTTTCCACGTAGGCCACTTCTTCCTGGCGTAGCCTTTCCAGCCCCCTATCGACGATGGAACGAAGGCGGCGGGCGGGAATGCTGTCCTCGGTGTGGACGGAGAGGATGCTGTTCAACTCATCCTGGTGTTTACTGACCAGGTTGCGCCAGTGGACAAGGGTGAAACTCCTGCTTTCGTCCAGACCGATGGGAAAGGCCAGGGGATCACCGTCCAGATAGGACTTGAGGGTTTCGTATTCCAGTTTCAGGGCCCGGCTGTTTACGGTGGCCTCCAGCAGCTTGCCCTCGATATCGGCCAGCTGACCGATTTCGTTCCGCATTTGGTCGACGATGGAGAAATAACCGGTTTCGGCGAGGACCTGGCTACGAACGGTCAACAGAGAGTCGATCTGACCCTGCACGGTCTGCAGTTGTTCGTTGTAGTAGGCGATGGCCTTGACGTTTTTCATGCCGTGGACATGGTAATCAACAAAAGCGTCCCGCATCGCCCCGACGACCATCAGTGAAACCCGCGACCGGGCCGAACTGAACCGGAATTCCAGGATGGTCGATTCACCGACGGCTGATACATCCAGACGTTCCAGGAGGAATTCCCGCATGACATCCGGCTCATGGATGTCCATTAATTTGGGCAGCAGTTCCTGGATGATCGGGATTGAGTCCTGCAGGGCAACTGCAGCCATGTCGGCCACGGGAATACTCATGGCGATGTTGAACATCGTGCTGAGTTCCCGGTCGTAATCGACGACCCGGCTGCCGGTGTTCCACCGGGGAAGATCGGCCCTGGTCAGTTCCACCAGCACGCGGCTGGCAGCGGTGAAAGATCCGGTCTGCCGAAAGAGACTCATGCCGCCTATGACGATGACGGGCACGGACACGGCAAGCACGATCCAGCGCCGCCGGAAGAGCATGAAGATGACGTCACGCAGAGAGATGGCCGTGGCCCCTGCCTTGACCGGTACATTGGATTCCGGTGCGATACCCAGCATGACCGTTAACGCCCCCCGAAGAAAGTATCGCCCGCCAGATACTTGATGTCGACGGCGACCCTGGTGACCTGAACAAGTCCGTAAAGGACGGTTTGGGAGAAGTAGGCGAAATCGCCGATCCGGGAACGCGGGACGTAGATCACATCATAGGGCTGGATTTTGATCGTGGCCAAACCGGCGGAGGCCATGGAGGTGATATCGCTCAGGTCTATTTCCTGAACCAGATAGCCTTCATTTGTCACCCTGACCAGGACGGTGCCCTCCTTCGCGGCGTCTTCGGTGAATCCTCCGGCAACCGTGACCGCGCCGAGCATATCGATCCCTCCGGTGGGAAGCCGGTACATATCCGGATTTCGGACCTCACCCATCACGTAGACCCGGAGACCCTGGGTTTTTTGCATGATGATGGACAGATTAGGCTCCAGGTATTCTTTCGCATACGCCTGTGTCACAAGCGAATCGGCCTCGGTGATCGTCAGACCCGCCACTTCCAGGCGGTCCACGCCCATCAGGCTGATCGAGCCGTCGTTGAGGACCACAATGTCTCCCTGGCTCAATTCCTTTTCGTAGGGAAAGACGACCAACAGTTCGTCTCCCTCCTGGATCCGGTACTCGTTGGCGGTGCCGGCATTGATTTCTTGTTTCTGTTCGGGTGTGAACTCGACGAAGTTGGAACGGACCACCGTCGAGGATCCGCCGGCGCAACCTCCCAAAACGGCCAACAGAACCGACCCGAGGATCATGAAAGGAATTACCGAACCTGTTCCGCGCATATCACTCCACCCCTACAGCCGGTCGTAGATGACCTTGGGCAATTCATAGGTCCTGCGGTTG
>CBDUYZ010000341.1:0-3027 GCA_965371575.1 uncultured bacterium | reverse complement strand
TTCACCTCGATCCACGGCAGCCACGGCGTGGGCAAGGTCGTGCGGGTGGACCAGTCGCCCATCGGCAAGACCAGCCGGTCGAACCCGGCCACATATATTCAGGTTCTCGCCCCGATCCGGGAATTGTTCGCCGGCGTCAAGGAATCTCTCGCCCGGGGTTACGCGCCGGGCCGCTTCAGCTTCAACACTGCGGGAGGGCGGTGCTCCAATTGCCAGGGCATGGGCTACCATCGGGTGGAGATGCAGTTCATGGCCGACATCACGGTGCCCTGCGAGGAATGCCGCGGCAGCCGTTTCAACCCCAGCACCCTGGAGGTCCGTTACAAGGGGCTGAACATCGCCAGGGTCCTGGAACTGACCGTGGATGACGCCCTGGCGTTCTTCGGAGACGTGACGGCCGTGAGCCAGCGCTTGTGGCTGCTGAAGAAAGTGGGGTTGGGTTATCTGACGCTCGGCCAACCGGCCCCGACCCTTTCGGGCGGGGAGAGCCAGCGCCTCAAGGTGGCCCGGGAACTGGCCATGCCCTCGGGCAAACACAACCTGTATCTCCTGGACGAACCCACCACCGGGTTACACGCCGAGGACGTGCGCACGCTCGTCAAGGTCCTGCGCGAGTTGGTGGACCGCGAGCATTCCGTGCTGGTTATCGAACACAATCTGGATCTCATCTGCCAGGCGGATTGGATCCTGGATCTCGGCCCGGGGGGCGGCTGTCACGGCGGGCGCGTGGTAGCCCAAGGTTCTGTCGAGGATGTTGCCCGCAACAAATCCTCCCTCACCGGCCGGTATCTGTCCTGGAAGCTTGCCGGCAGGGTCTGACCCGGATAAGTGTCGCCGCTAACCCGGATTATTCTGCTCGCTACGCTCCCAGCGCTAAAGCGATGACATGAATCGCCTATCAGGGTAGCCCCTGGCACATCCCTTGCAATTTCCTTTTTCGGCCTAGCCCTGCAGTCCTCGGGATTTTATCTAACCCGAAGTCATGTGGCAACATAGACGAGAGAAGCTTGGGTCCGGAACGCCTGGAAGGGAATAAATTGCCTGCCGTTGTCCGAAACAATGATCAGAAGATATCCGGTCCGGGACTCCCTGCTTCCGGCTTGACTGAAGCGGTCCGTTCCCTGGCCCATGACCTCCGTACTCCGCTGGCCTCGCTGCAATCCTGTCTGGACCTGGTGCTGAACGGCGAGGCGGGCGATCTCACGACCGATCAGCAGCGCTTCCTGGAAATGGCTCGGCGCAACATCGACCGACTGGACCGGATGGTGGAGGACATGCTGACAGCCTCCCGATTGCCGACGGGGTCCGTTCCCACCAGGAGGCGCAAGGTGGATCTGGGCCCGATTCTTAAGGAGTCCGTCCGACTGCACAAGGTGACGGCGGTCAGCCGTGGCCTCGAAGTCGATGACACGGGACTGCCGGAGAATTTCCCCGCCCGGGTGGATCCTGATCTAGTGGTTCGCATGCTGGACAATGTGCTTGGCAACGCCCTGAAATATACCGGATCCGGTGGACGGGTGCGGGTCTGGCTGGAGTCGCGTACGGGATACCCGCGGAGTCTGGCAGGCAGGTTGGCCCGTTACTGCGGCCTGCCCCTGGCCGACTTCAACCTGATAGTGGAGGACAACGGCCCGGGCCTGAGTCCCGCCGTTCAGAGCAGGATCTTCGAACCCTTCAACAGGGGACAATTCCCCACGGGCGCAAACTCTGCCGGGACCGGCCTGGGCCTCTCCATCACCCGCCGGCTGGCGGAGTCCCACGGAGGTCAGGTCCGCCTGATCAGCCTGCCGGGACGGGGCACCACCGTTTGGCTCAAGCTGCCCAGGGATCCCGCTTCGGAGCTTCTCCAGCAAACTGCGGATCGATTGGCCGAGGCGCTGGACCGAGGTTCCGAGCACGGAGTTCGGCCCCTGGTCGGCGTACTGGATCTACGGCTGGGTGTCGGCAGTGCATCCTCCGCCAGGTTGAACGCGGAGGGGTTCTTCGGTCGTGAGCCGTCGGGTTTCACCGCGGCGTGGGAACCGGTTCCCGGCCTCTGGACGACCGCCGTCCTGGATCCGGTGAATTGGAGCCGTCGTTGGACACTCTACGCCGCCCGCATGGGCGGGGGGCTCGAGGCGACCCGCTGGGAATACCTGGCGCCCGGACCCGGGGAAGATTCGACCGCCGCCGGGCTGTCCGGGAAACAACAGGAAACAATGGTCAACCCGGTCCCCGACGGGCCGAATATATGGTGAGGATTGATTTCTTCGGCTCAGTCACGATGCAACGGAGGATTGATGATGGATCGCGCGCTACGGATTCTAGTGGTGGATGACGAACCGGATATCCTGGAAACGCTCGAATACAGTCTGGCCAAGAAGGGGTACGAAGTTGCCACCGCTCTGGATGGTCTGGAAGGGCTGGACAAGGCCAAGCGCCTCCACCCGGATTTCATGATCCTGGACGTCATGCTGCCCGGATGCAACGGTTACGAAGTCAGCCGTATGCTCAAGGAATGGATGGAAAACGATCCGGAGGCCAAGTCCTTCCCGATCATGCTCCTGACGGCCAGGAAGGTGGATTCCCACGATCGGGAAAAATTCATAGCCACCTGGTCCAGGGCCGATGCCTGTCTCTACAAGCCATTTGAACTTGAAGAAGTTGTCAATACTATCAACGAGTTGACCCAGAAGGCCGCCAGCTGATCAGCCTGTGGATGATTCCTTTGCCGGCGCCCGCCGGCTGTCCGTTCCGCCGGGTTGAAAAAGCCCCCGCCAGCTTGACAATCGATTCCCTGCGGTGTTTTATTCCCTTCCCGCTTCCAGCGGGAACAGTTTGGTGCCTGGGTAGCTCAGTTGGTAGAGCACATGACTGAAAATCATGGTGTCGGTGGTTCGATTCCGCCCCCAGGCACCACTATCTACGCGGATTATTGCCCCCGCGAGACGCTGGGAGCGAAGCGAGCAAAATAGTCCGGGATAAATGATGATTTTCCAGGAGCTGGTGTAGCTCAGCTGGTAGAGCAGCTCACTCGTAATGAGCAGG
>CBDUYZ010000340.1:0-3030 GCA_965371575.1 uncultured bacterium | reverse complement strand
GGGCAGGTTTCTGAGCTTGACCCTGGTCGCCAGCAACCGGCAGCACGCCATCTTCCGACCCCTTCTGGGCAGCGCCCTGGTCGCGGTTGCCGGTAACTTGGTGCTCATCCCGCACCTGGACATGTTGGGAGCATGCTGGTCCATGCTCGCCGCCCACGTTCTGCTGCTCGGCTGGATGATCCTGATCTGCCGGAAACTGATCACCGGTCGGCTGATAATCACGGTGGCGTTTTTCGCAACTGCAGCCGCGGTGGCCGCTTTTGTCGTGATGCGATTGCCCGCTTGGCACTCGGGCGCCTTGGCGGGAACAGGGGCGCTGGTATATCTGATTTTGGGTCTGCCTTACCTGGTTCGTCTGCGCCGGGGATGACTGTCTGTCCGGCAACGAATTACCTGACGAACAGCCGACCCCATTGGCTGGCTTTTTTCCAAAAAATATGATAGGATTGTTTAATAACCATTGATATCCCTTACACATCGCCCAATCCCCCGAGGTCGCGAAATTGAGGGTGCTTTTCATATTCCCGGACCTTGCGCAGGAAATTACCAACCATACCGGCGCACTTTCGCCGGGAGTGGCGGTACTGTCGGCTCTGCTCAAGCAGCAGGGGCATGCGGTGTCCATCTACCATATGATCACCCCCCCCGATCAGGAGGAGTTTGCCGCCCGCGTGCAGGAAGCCTCGCCCGACCTGGTGGCCTTTTCGGTCAACAGCCACTACGCCCGCCGATTGCCCACCTGGTGCCGCTGGTCCAAGGAGGCCACCGGGACGGCAATCATCGTGGGCGGAATCCACCCCACCCTGGTTCCCGAGCAGGTTTCGGCCATTCCCGAGGTGGATTTCACCTGTCGCGGCGAGGGCGAGTACGCCTTTATCGAATTATGCGAGGCGTTGGGAGAGGGTCGCGATCCGGACGGGATTGAAAACCTCTGGGTGCGCTCAGGAACCGACGTGGTCGAAAACCCGCAAAGACCCCTCTGCCCGGATCTGGACGAACTTCCGGAGCCGGACTACGCCCTGTTCGACTTCCCGAATCTCTACAACGTCCGGCGCGGCATGTTCACCTTCATGATGTCCCGGGGCTGCCTGTTCCATTGTACCTATTGCTGTATACACAAGCTGAGGAACCTGGCCTGCGACGACGAAAGGTTTTGGCGCTTCATGACGCCCCGTCATGCCGCCAACCAGCTGCGCTCTCTTCTGGACCGACATCAACCGGACGCGAAACAGGTCAAGTTCGTGGATGCCGTCTTTTTTCCCAATCCCCAGTGGTTGCGTGAGTTTGCACCGCTCTACAAGGAGCTCATCGGACTGCCGTTTTCATGCAACATGCGCGCCGATTTCGTTACCCCCGAGACCGCGGCCATCATGGCGGACATGGGGTGCGAGATCGTCAGGCTCGGGGTGGAGTCGGGCGACGAGCAACTCACCGGCGAGATCCTGCGCCGCGGCCTGACCATTGACAGCATCCGTCAGGCCTTCGCCCTTTTGGCAGAACAAGGCATTGCCCGCTGGTCGTACAACATGATCGGGCTGCCGGAGGAAGACCTGGGTAAGGCCCTGAAAACCGTGCGTCTCAACGTGGATCTTCAGCCCGATCTGGCCCTCCCTTTCATTTTCTACCCCTACCCCGGTACGCAGCTGTTCGAGATTTGTGCCGAACGGGGTTACCTGACCGACAGGGAGTTCGACAATTACATGGTCGGGGTGCCCACCAATCTGCCGACCTTTCCGAAGAACGATATCCTGTTTGTCCAACGATTATTCAGACCCCTGATGCACCTGTTCAGCTGGGGTCGGAACCTGCCCGGCCCCATGGGGCGGCGGTCGGATGATGTGGTCACCTTCGTGGTGACAAGCCGCCTGTTTCCGCGGGGCCTGCTGGTGCAGGCCCTCGATCTCTATAAAAAGGTGCGCACCCGCATCGGCGGTTATCTGGTCCACCGTTCTCCCAGGGTGTATCGACTGCTCGGAGGAACCGACCCCCTGTAGGAAATACGTCAACTCCAATTTGGAACAGGATCATGAAAGCTGATCGTTACACCCTCGACGAGATCCCACCTGACCTGTGGAACGACTTGACCGAAGACAGGTTTTTCGTTTCCCGGGGCTACGCGCGTCTTTGGGAGACCATGGGCGGACGGGCCATCGCGTGGGCGGTAGAGGACAAAGGACAGCTGGTGTCCCTTCTGCCGGGAGTAGAGTTCGGGCGCGGCCCGCTGGCCCGTTTCCAATCAATGCCCGACGGAGGATACGGGGGCGCTTTCCATGCCCTCAAGGAGGACCGCGATCAATGTGAGGACCTGCTGCTCGATGCCATCGATCGCCGCCGATATCTGAAGTCCTTCATCTTTGATTTCTACGGGACCATCACCCGACCTGCTCGATTCGCCCGGGAAACCCTCCAGACGACCCTCGTGGATATCTCCCCACCCGGCTGGGATCCACCCGATGAAAAACTCCTTTCCCAGATCCGGAAGGCGAAGCGGGAGGGGATCACAGTCAGTCGCTTTTCCTGGGAAGAGCACCATGCGGCTTTTCTCGAACTGGTGCGTATTTCGGAGAAACGCCACGGACAGAAACCACGTTTCACACCCGACTTCTTCGCCGCCCTGGCCCGCCTCGCGGACCAGGGCGACAGGATCCGTTGGATCTGGTGCGAACACGACAATATGCCTGCCTGCTCACACATCTACTTCATCGAGAAGGGGGTGCTTCAGGGCTGGCAAATCTACTTCGACAAGGCGTTTTCCTTCCTCAAGCCCAACCAGTACATCCGGTTCACCATGTGCCGCGACGCCGCCCGCCAGGGGATCACGCGCTTGAATCTAGGAGGCTCACCTGAAAACGCCCCAGGGCTGAAATACTACAAGAAAAGGTGGGGTGGCGAATCGAGTGACTATTACTGCTATTTCCTGAAAAGGGGCCTGGGCAGATTCATCTGACCCCGGCCCCTGATCTAACCGGACCTGCTACATGCCGCGGTAAATCAAATCCCCGGCGTAAAGTAAACGCCATGAATCCATTT
>CBDUYZ010000339.1:0-3057 GCA_965371575.1 uncultured bacterium | reverse complement strand
TTCACGGAATCGCCCAGGACGGTCGGGTAATCGATGTCGCAGGAAGACGCAAACATGTCAAAGCGGACGGTGTCGGCCGTGGTGACGTTCCCGTCGGGGAAGTTGGAGGATTCGACATTTATGGCCAAACTGTCAGAACGCATGCTCACCGGGCGGGTGTCGTAAGCGGTGTTGCCGTCGGGATCGGTTCCGGTGACGGTGACCGTGTACTCGCCCGGTTCAAGGTACTCGTGGTACGCGATGGTGGTGCTTCCGGTCCCCCCGTCGCCGAAATCCCACTTGATTTCCAGGTTGTTGTTTCCGCCGAGGGGGTCGCCTGTTTCATTGCCGCCGGACAGGATCGCGTACCCTTCCACAGTTATGGGCACGACGCCGCAGTCAGGGGTTATCCGCACCCGGGTGAAGACGGGCAGGGACTCATCATCATCTTGGCAACCGCCGGCTAAGGCCAGGAGCAACAAGGCCGGTACCAGCAGAATACAGGCACGCTTCATGTGTGGTTATTCTCCCAGTGGGGTGACGTGGAATCTAGCCCGCAGAATACCCGGAACCCCGTCCGGGTCCTGCCTGCCTGGTCGCATCAATGTATGAAGCTAGGAGAGCCCTGGCAAGGAGTCCAGTAAAATCAGTTTGCCGGCCGTGTCCGGGTGCCGCCTCAGCGCCGGGCCCGCACGAACATGACGGTGAAAACCACGGCATAGACGGCATTTCCAGCCCAGGCTGCGGGAATCGGCGGCAGAGTGCCGTTGTGGCCCAAGGCCCGCCCGAAATTCATGAACAGGTAGTAGATGAAGCTCACCAACAAGGTGGCGCTGAAACCCGAGGCGATGGTGGTTTTTCGGGGGGCGGAAGCCAGGATGATGCCCATCAGCACCACGATCAGGTTGACCAGGGGAAAAGCGAAATTGAACTGAATGTCCACGAGGCCGGAAGTCGGGTCGCCGCCGCTGTGCCGCACCAACTCGACGTGGTCCCGTAGCTGGCGGATGTTCATGTCCTCCTGGCGGATGCGATCCTGGTAGAAGCTCTTGGGGTCGACCTGGAGATCGCGGGCGGTGAGGCGGTCGAAGGTCATGGTGGTTTCCTCCTCCCCGTCGAAGAGGCGCCGCGTGCCGTCGATCAGCGTCCAGTGGGTCCCGTCCCATTCGGCGCGGCCCGCATCGATTCTTTCGGTGATGACGGCGCCTTCGTGGCTGAGGATCTTGAGTCCGGTCAGGATGCCGGTGTTGGGATCGAACTTGCGCGCGTAGTACAGCCGTCCGTCGCTGCCGGTCAGGGCGATGTGCTGGGTGGGACGGATCCGGTCGGGGTTGCCGTGGATCTCCACCTCCCAGACTTGGTTCCGCCGGACATTCGCTTCCGGCAGGACGTATTCGCGCCAGGCCAGCGAAAACACGGTTACCAGGAGGGACACGAGGATCAGGGGTCGGGTGATCTTGATCAGCGACCAGCCCGAGGCGAACAGCGCGGTCAGTTCGAGGTACCTGGCCATGGTTCCGACGGTGAACAGGGTGGCCATCAGCATGGCGATGGGCAGGACCGTGTCGACTATCCACACCGCCTTCAAGATGTAGTAGCGCAGGATCTGCCAGGCGGTGGCTTCGTTGTCGACGAAGCTGCCTATGTGGTCCAGCACGTCGATGAGCGTGAAGAGGATCAGGGCGCCGGCCATGGTGAAGCCCAGGTTGCGGAAGAAGGTGGCCAGCAGATGACGGTGAATGATAGACATCAGTCCGTATTCCCGTCGCCGGATTCGTTCTTGTCGGACGTGCGTGGTTTCAGGGTGATGCTCAGCAGCGTCGACTCGCGGGCGGCCTTCAAGAACAGGGGAATGCCAATGGCCAGCAGGAAGAAATTCGCGCTCCACATGGCCAGGAAGGGGTCGAGTCTGCCCCGGTCGGCGAACTTCTCGCCTCCCACCAGGAAAAGGTAATAAATGAGGTAGACGGCGATGGCCAGGCTCACACTGATGCCCTTGCCACTCCGGGAGGACGTCACGGCCATGGGTACGCCGATCAGAGCGAAAACTATGCAGGCGAATGGGATGGCGAACTTCTTGTGGAACTCCACCAGATACCGGTTCTTCTTGATCTGGTAGCTGTCTTTGATCTTTTCCTGGTACCGCGATTGTTCGACGACCCGGTTCACCTTCAAGCCCGTTGCGCGGAATTTTCCTTTCAGGTAGCTGTCCCGCTCGGGACCCGCGGCAGGCGTCGGGCGGTTGCCCAGGATCTCGTTGCGATGCTTTGGATCAAGCAACTTCCACTGCCACTGGAGCAGGGTCTCGGACAGCCTGCCCACGTTGGCCAGGACCTTGTCCTGGCGCTCCTGTTCCTGCTCGGCAGCTGCCCACAGATCCTTCAGATTCATCTCGCGGTCCCCGCGGGTCTGGCGACCTGATTTATGGAAATCCCGCTCGACGTTTTCCACGTAGAGGTTGTGCTGCCCGAAACGGATCACCTGGTACTTGTCCGGCATCTCCTTGTCCGGTCGTTCATGGATTTCCCCGTCGTGCAGTTCGATGAGCATCGAATCGGTCTCGTGGTCGGGGACTATGCGGCCCCAGGTGGCGATGGTCAGCCGGGGGGAGAGGTCGCCGGGTTTTTCCTTTTCAAAAATAGTGACATCCTCTATCCGCCCCGTGATGTCGTCCTTGTGGCCGACGTAGATGGTCATCCGGTCGCTCATGTCCGTGAACTGCTGCTCACGGATTTCCAGCATTGGTTTCTTGCGGTTTATGTCGTACAGGAGGTTGGCCAGGGTGTGGTTGGACTCCGGAAAGACGTAGTGGTTGTAGGCGGTCAGTCCGATGGCGATGGCCCCGGCTCCGCACAGGAGGGGAAGCAGGACGCTCCACAGACTGATCCCGCTGGCCTTCAATGCCGTAATTTCATGATCGGCAGCCAGTTGTCCCACGCTCATGAGGACGGCTATCAGGACCGCCATTGGTACGGATAATGCAAATGTGTGCCCCAGACTGAGAACCAGAACTTCGGTTGCCATGAGGAATGGAACGCCTTTGCTGACAAACAAATCGACGTACCTGAAGAGCACGTC
>CBDUYZ010000338.1:0-3069 GCA_965371575.1 uncultured bacterium | reverse complement strand
TCAGCGTGGCGGAGATCATGCCCGACGCCGGCGCCATTCTGGCCCAACAGGGCGTGCCGGAGCACGCGGCAGGATTCGACCAACTGCTCGCACTGGCGGAAGCGGCCCGCGGAGAACTGGCCGCAACCCTTGCTCCGGCCGGGGTTCTGGCCGCGGTGACCCGGGAGGAATTCGCAGGCATCTATCCGGGGCAGGGTTTCAACGATCCGGATACTCCCCTGGCACTGATCTACCCTCGGGCCGAAAGCCTGGCCCTGTTCGCGGTGACCTGCGGCCAGGCGGTATGCGACAGGATTCGCGACCTGTTTTTCGCCAATGACTCCCCTCTGGGAGCGGCCCTGGACGCGGGCGCCTCGCTGGCGGCGGACCAAGCGGCCCAGGTCGCCCAGGACAGATTCGTCGCGGCCCTGGACGACGGGGCCGCGTTCCTGCGCTATAGCCCCGGATATTGCGGCTGGCACGTCAGCGGTCAGAAGGCGGTTTTTTCCTGTCTTGGTTCCGAAACAGCGGGCATTACCCTGACCGACAGTTATCTGATGCACCCCCTGAAGTCGGTTTCGGGCGTGATCATCGCCGGAAGGCCCGACATCCACGACTTCACCAACGACTATACATTCTGCACGGGCTGCAAAGACAAGGAATGCCGGGAGCGTATCGGGTCCGCCAGGACCCTGCCGGAGAAAGAGGTCTGACATGGAACTGCTCGCCCGCATCATGGACCGACTCGACAAGGGACAGGCCGATGAGGTGGCCGAGCTGACCGCGCAGGCCATCAAGGAAGGGTTATCGGCGGCGACCATTCTCAACGAGGGATTGATCGCTGGCATGGACGTGGTCGGAGAGAAGTTCCGTACCCACGAGATTTTCCTGCCCCACGTGCTGCTGGCTGCCCGGGCGATGCACGCGGGCATGGACCTGCTGAAACCCCTGCTGATCAAACAGGACGTACCTTCAGCGGGCAGGGCGGTACTGGGTACGGTGCGGGGCGATCAGCACGACATCGGCAAGAATCTGGTTGGGATCATGCTCGAGGGGGCGGGGTTCGAGGTCATCGACCTTGGCACCGACGTGTCCCCGCAGGATTTCCTGGCCGCGGCCCGCCGACACAATGCCCGGGTGATTGGCATGTCGGCCCTGTTGACCACGACGATGCCGGCGATGAAGGAAGTCGTCGACCTGCTTGCCGAGGAAGGATTGACCGGCCAGGTGCGGACCGTGATCGGCGGCGCGCCGGTGACCGAGGACTTCGCCCGCGAGATCGGAGCCGACGCCTACGCTTTCGACGGGCTCAGCGCGGTGGATCGCGTCCGGCAGCTCCTGGATGATGACCCAGACCGGCAGCAAGACGCATGAAAAACGATCTGAACAGCAGGCTGGCCGATGGGAAGATCCTCCTGGCGGACGGGGCCATGGGAACACAGCTCCAGGCGGCTGGTCTGGGACCGGGTGAGGCGCCGGAAAACTGGAATCTGGTACATCCCGCGGTCCTGGAAAGCGTCGCCTCAGCCTACATCAAAGCGGGATCCGACCTGGTTCACACCAACTCCTTCGGCGCCTCGCCCCTCAAGCTGGCGGCTCACGGTCTGGCGGACCGGTGCGAACAGATCAATCGGGCCGCGGCGTCAGCCGCGATCCGAGGAGTGGCCGGGCGGGGTCTGGTCAGCGGGTCCATCGGGCCCTGCGGTCAGCTTCTGGTTCCCTATGGCGAAATTGACCCGGCCGAGGTTCTGGATGGGTTCAGGATCCAGGCCGGTGCCCTGGTGGCCGGGGGAGTGGACATGCTGACGGTCGAAACCATGATTGATCTCAACGAGGCGGTTTTGGCCGTACAGGCGGCGCGTGAGGCGATTGGCGAAGGTGCGGTCCTGGCTTCGTTGACCTTCGAGCCCACCCCCCGCGGGTGGTTCACGATCATGGGCAACGACATTCCGACGGTTGTGCGTGAGCTGGCCGCCGCCGGAGCCGATGTCGTCGGCAGCAACTGCGGGCAGGGCACCGAAGTCATGTCGGCCGTGGCCAGGGATTTCGCGACGGCCACGGATCTGCCGCTGCTGATCCAGGCCAACGCCGGTCTGCCCAGCCTGAAAAACGGCGAGGTCCACTACCCCGAATCGCCCGCCGACATGGCCGCGTTCCTGCCCGAATTACTGGCCGCCGGCGTGAAGATCGTGGGCGGGTGCTGCGGGACTACGCCTGCGCACATAGCCGCCCTGCGCAAGGCCCTGGATGAGTTTGCAGGGGGTCCATGACCCTACCCGAGGCAGTCCGGGAACCGAAGGTACACCTGGTCCGGCAGCTGGGTCTGTTCGACGCGACCATGATCCTGTGCGGCATTGTCATCGGGTCGGGAATCTTCACCAGCACTGGGTTGATGGCGGTTTACCTTCCCTCACCCGGCTGGATCCTGGTTGCCTGGCTCGGTGGCGGTCTGATCACCCTGGCCGGGGCCCTGACCTTCGCCGAGCTGGGGGCGGCGCTTCCCCGGGCCGGTGGGCACTATGTCTATCTACGCGAGGCCTACGGTCCCTTGTGGGGTTTTCTGTGTGGTTGGATCCTGTTCCTGGTCTACATGTCCGGCGGCATCGCGGCCCTGGCGGCCGCCTTTTCCGAATACCTCGGGGGATTCTGGCCGGCGGTTTCCACCCAGCGCCGGTTGTTCGCCGTGGACCTGATGCCCGGGTCGTTTGAACTGGTCTGGCGGGTTTCGATGGGTCAACTGATCGCCGTGGCATCCATCGTGTTTCTTTCCTGGATCAACTGGCTGGGAGTGCGGGAAGGGAAACTGGTCCAGAACATCCTGACGGTGATCAAGATCGGTGTCCTGACCGCCATCGTGGTTCTGGGCTTGAGTGTGGCCCAAGGCAAAGGTTTTCCGCTGGTCTGGCGGCCCGTGGGCATGGGTTTCACCCAGATCCTGGTCGCCTTCGGCGTGGCCTTGGTGGCTGTGTCCTGGGCTTTCGATGGCTGGAACAACGTCAATTTCGCCGCGGGTGAGATTCGTGATCCCGCAAAAAACCTTCCGCGTGCTTTGCTGCTGGGAACGGCTGGCGTGACCCTGCTCTACGTGCT
>CBDUYZ010000337.1:0-3090 GCA_965371575.1 uncultured bacterium | reverse complement strand
CGCTGTGCTGTGGTCCAGTTCAAGATTCGATCGGATTTCCGTGGTACAGGTGGCCTCTGGGATTGGACGCACGGTATTCCTGGGGGGATTCCTGTTGTTGTGGGGCATTGAGGGGATGGCCTTTGGCCTGGTCATGAACGAGGTTCTCAGTGCCTCCCTTTCCCTGTATTTCATCAGGGATATTCTCGGCGGAAAACGAGTGCCATTCTATCCCATCAGAGCCCTTTTGAAGAAATCCTGGCCCTTCTATTTCGAGGGATTCCTCAACTATTTCCGCTCCCAGGGAGACAATTGGATCGTCGCTACCATGCTCGGTCCTTCAACCATGGCCATCTATTTCGTCGCCAAACGTCTGCCCGGCATAATACAGATGTTCATCCAATCCCTCGATAAGGTGGTGACTTCGGAATTATCCAAAAGGAGAAACCAACCGGAGGAGTTGGAATCCTATATCCAGCGCCTTTTCCTGATCAACTCGCACATCGCTCTTCCGGGAACGATTTTCGTCATGGGGCTGGCCCCCCTGTTCGTTCTGGTCGTGGCGGGCAAGGCGTACATGGCTTCGGTCATTCCCTGCCTCATCCTGTGTTCCGTACTGCCCATGCAGGCTCTCCTGATTCCGCTGGGCCGCGGAATTTTCGTCATCCACCCTCCCATGGTCCGTGTGATCATGACCATGATCGAGTCGACCGTCCTTATCCTCAGCCTTTTCCTGCTGGCGCCCCTCCTGGCGGAGAACGGCATTGCCCTGAGTCGTGTCTTCGCTGCTGCCACTGCTCTGATCTTGGCGCAGCTGGTGCTCAGACGGACCATAGGATTGGGACTCCCCTGGGGACAGGCCGCTCGTTCGGCCGCTTTCTCGTTGGTTATGGCGGGAACGATTTTGGGCTTGCAGATGTGGAACAGCAATCTACTAGCCACTCCGGCCTATGCCCTGGCTGGTATCCTGGTCTTCCTGGTATTGGTCCATATTTTCAATTCAAAGGCCTACTATGGGGTCATCAATACGGTTCTGCCCTTCCACCTGAACGACCCTCTCGATGCGGTCCGGCACATGATCGACCGTCGCGGCGAGCGCTGAAATTTCCCCGACGGAAGAGTTTATTAAGAAGGATTACTCTCCGGACATCGCTATTTCATAAACCCGGCAAAGGTCATCGTACACCCGTTTGAAATCGAACTTTTCTCTCACCAACTCCTGACCGGCCCGACCCATGGCCCGCCTGGCTTCCGGTCTGCGGATCATTCTCTCAATGCCGGTCGCCAGCCCCTCGCTGTCGTCAACGGCTACCAGGTAACCGTGTCGGCCTTCCTCGATGGTGTCAGCCAGGCCGTTGATTCTCGTACCGACCACCGGCAGCCGGCGGGCCATGGCCTCCAGCAGGACCATGGGCAACCCTTCCCAACGGGAGGGCATGGCCAAAAGGTCCGCAGCCCGCATGACGTCCCCCAGGTCGTGGAGATTGCCTGGCAGATTCACCAAGTCGGAAACCCCGAGCTCGGTGATCTGGCGCTCCAGGTCTGGTCGCAGATGACCTACCCCGCCGATCAGGACACGGATGGGTAATCCTTTTCGCTTCAAGACCGCCGCCGCGGCCACCAGGCACTGGAAATTCTTGGCTTCGGTCAGCCGGCCGGCCGCGACGATCCAGAAGTCGTCCCGGCCGATGCAGTACTTAACCCGTAATTCGGCCTTGGCTGCTTCAGGCAGCGGTTCGGGCACCGGCACGCCATTGTCCACCACCACGACCGCGTCAGCATCCTTACCCGTGACGCCCAGGGTGGACAACAGTGACTTCTTGACCTCACCGGACACCGCCACGATCGCTGAGCATTTGCGGAACATCATCCGGTAGGCCTTCAGCTTCATAAAATTGCTGAACGACTTCTTCTCGGTTCCTCGCAGAAATTTATTGTTGTGGATGGTGATGACGACCTTGCAACGCCCGGTCAGGGCCAGAGCCAGTCCCCACATATTCGTATCCGGCAGGTGGGTCTGCAGCACCTGGATCTCCTGATCCTTGACCGCTTTGGCGATCAGCCGGTAACCCCTTATGACGGAGCCGACGAACCGGAAGGGATTTCTGATGGACTCACGCCGATACCCCAGGTATTCCACCCTCACTCCGGAGTCGAAATGATCGGATACGGGCCCGGGCTCGGAGAGAACGATTATCCGGGACCCGCGTCCCCGGCGGGCGTGGGAATTGGCGATCAGTGCAATGTAAGTCTCCGCGCCGCCCATCCCCGCGTCGGTCAGCAGATGACCGACCACCAGATCGACGGAACGTACGGAACCATTTCGCGTTGTCATCAGCCGTTCCCCCAGCACCATGGATGACCTCGATCAACTGAAGCGATACCGGCCGGTACCGCAACGGGAGCCCCGATTTCCGCCTACTGCACTTCCTGGTCATCAGCCTCGACGGCATTCGGAACTTCCGGAACTTCCGGATCAATTTCGTTCTGCTGGACCGTTTTCACCTGGCTCAAGTTCGGATAGATCGTCGCCACAAGTCCATCCAGAGCCCCCACGTAGTAGAGCGCTCCCAGAACCACGACCATCAGAGCCCCGAGGATCCAGGTCCACACGATCCTGCCCACGCCGCTCCGGGAATTCCGCCGGGCCACCACCGGCGGAGGTGGCCCTTGTTGCCGGGGCGCCTTTATCCGAGAAGTCTGCACCTGGGAAGATGGCGCGGGCACAGGGTCCGTAGCCGGCGCTGGAGCGGGCGTGGATCCGGTTTCGAACCTGAGGTCCTGACCCTCCTCGATATCCCCCGGCTGCACCATTTCACGATTCGCGACGAAGGCAGACAGAAGAGCATCTCCTGCCAGGGTATTGACCAGGCGGGGCACTCCCCGACTGACCTTGTAGATCCGGTCGATGGCGTCCGAAGTGAACACCTTGCGACTGCAGCCCGCCACGGACATCCGATGATTGAGGTATCCCTCGGTCTCCTGGCGGGTCAAGGGATCAAGGGAGTAGTGGACCCGGATCCTCTGCCGGATCTGCGCCAGGTCCAGACGGTTGACCGTTTCATCCAATTCGGGTTGGCCGACCAGGATGATCTGCACCGGTTGGTTTTC
>CBDUYZ010000336.1:0-3090 GCA_965371575.1 uncultured bacterium | reverse complement strand
CCGGCCCGCCGGGCTGGCGCCACACTCATTCTCCAGCGGAGGGCCAGCATGCTCAGCATGACAGGATTCGGCGGCGGCGAGGGAAAGACCGGCCCGATCACGGTGACGGTCGAGTTGCGGTCGGTAAATCATCGTTTCCTGGACATCAGTCTCAAACTTCCCGGATCCCTGGCCGTGTTCGAGGGCGATATCCGCAAATTCCTGAAGGACAACGTGGCCCGGGGCCGGGTGACTGTCTCGGCCCAACTCCAGCTGGCCCGGGAACCGGAGGACGCGGGACTCGATCCCGACCGTCTCGCTCAGGGTCTGGCCATGGTCCGTCAGGCAGCGAGGGCTCTGGAAAATGAAACGGGGGAAAAGCAATCGGTGACCCTGGATCATCTTTTGAACGTGCCCGACCTGTTCCGTGCCGAGGATCTTGATCTGTCGGCCGATGATCTGCGCGAGGCCTTGATGTCGGCCATGACCCAGGCCCATCGGGACTTGATGAAGATGAAGGACGCCGAAGGCAAGGCCCTGGTCAACGAGATGCGGCAGCGACTGGACACCCTGACCAGCCAGCTGGCGGCCGTGGAAAAGCTCGCTCCCCAGGCGGGCGCCGAGATCCAGGCCCGGCTCGAGGAAAGACTCGCCAAGATCATGACCGAACAGATAGACCCCCAACGCCTGGCGCAGGAAGTTGCTCTGCTGGCCGACAAGGCCAATATCAACGAGGAATGCGAACGGCTGGGCATCCACATCGATCATTTCCGCAGGGCGCTCGACGAAGGTGGCCAGGTCGCCAAGCGGCTGAATTTCCTCCTGCAGGAAATGCATCGCGAGGTGAACACCATGGGCTCGAAAACCAACCTGATGGACATCACCCAGGCCGTGATCACCATGAAGGACGAGGTCGAATCCATACGGGAACAGATCCAGAATTTGGAGTGAGCATGATCGTCCTGATCACCGGCCCTTCGGGAGCGGGCAAGAGCAGCTTCATCGCCGAATTGATGGCCGCCGATTCCCGGCTGGCCTTCTCGGTGTCCACCACCACCCGGCCCATGCGCGCGGGAGAGGTCGCCGGCCGGGATTACGAATTCGTGGACGACGCGACCTTCGGTCGGCTGATCGCCGACAGCGCCTTCGTGGAATGGGCACAGGTGCACGACAATCGTTACGGAACCCGCCGGAGCTTGTTGGAGGAAATGACCGGCGTGGGCAAGATCCCGGTCCTGGATATCGACGTGCAGGGCGGGGTCCAGGTGATCGACCAGTTCGGCCCCGAGCTTGTATCGGTTTTCCTGTTTCCGCCTTCGTGGGCGGAACTCGAAAGACGCTTGACATCGCGCGGGACCGATGACGCCGGAGCCGTCGCCACCCGCCTGCGCAATGCGCGCCGAGAAGTGGGATACGCTCCCCGGTACCGCTACTGGATCGTCAATGACGACCTCGCCGCCGCCGTGGCCCGCATGCAGGCCGTGATCGCCGCCGAAGAGTGCCGCAGCGAAATCCTGGGCGTTCCGCCCCTGGAATCCGACGAATTGGTTTAACCCTGATGATTCATGGATAATCGGGGTTATCCCGGCGGCACAACCCAACCCTTGCGGAATTCCCGCAATGCGTTATTGTTGATCGGTTGCCAAAAACACGACGGATTGGTTTGTCCATCCTGAGGTTGCCTGATGTTTCGTTCGAACAGGCCGCCAGATTTGGAGGGACTTTTTTGTCCTCGTGGGGCCCCATTTTCTCCGAGGAAGGCCACATGACTTACATTCCGCGTCAAAAAGTGACCCAGCTCATCCCCAACAAGTTCAAAGCCATCAAGATCGCTGCTCTTGAGGCGCGGCGGCTGAACGAGCGTGCCCGCATGTACAACGTCAGTCTGCCCGGCAAGATCACGACCCTGGCCGTGGACCGGTTGATCGAGGGCAAGATCGAATATTTCGACCAGAAGGAACGCGCCCGCCAGGCCCGGCTGGAGAGGGAGCAGGAAGACGAGGAGTAGCCCATGGCTCCCCCGGCCACGGCAAACCCGAGAATCCTGTTGATGGTCACCGGCGGCATCGCCGCCTACAAGAGTTGTTTTCTGGCCCGTCTGCTGTCGCAGGCGGGCTTTTCCGTTAAGGTGGCCATGACCGAAGCGGCCACCCGCTTCGTGACCCCCATGACCTTCCAGGTCCTGACCGGCCATCCGGTGGCCACAGACCTGTGGGGCGAACGGCAGAGCGACGCTCTGGACCATGTGGAATACGCTCGCTGGGCCGACCTCGTCGTCATTGCTCCGGCCACGGCCGACATCATGGCCAAGGCCGCCCACGGTATCGCCGACGAAATCGTTTCGACCATGCTTCTGGCGTTTCCCGGACCGGTTCTGATGGCCCCGGCCATGAACGACAACATGTGGCGCCACCCCGCCTCGCTGGGCAACCGCGAGATCCTGGCCGCCCGCGGAGTACACTTCGTGGGTCCTGGATCAGGCTGGCTGGCCTGCGGGACGGTGGACGAGGGCCGTATGTCCGAACCCGAGGAAATTTTGACCGCGGTGCGCGGTTTGTCCGGCGATTTGTCCGGCAATTTGTCCGGCAATCTGCCGGCCGCCATTCCCGGGGTTTCCGGTTTCTGGGCCGGCAAGAGGGTGCTGGTCACGGCCGGGCCCACCCACGAACCCATCGATCCCGTGCGTTACGTGGCCAACCGTTCCTCGGGGACCATGGGCTACGCCCTGGCTTCCGCCGCGATGGCCGCCGGGGCCGAGGTGACGCTCATTTCCGGGCCGGTGGCCCTGACGCCCCCGCGGGGACTGGTCGGATTCCAGGCCGTGGAGTCCGCCGCCGACATGGCCCAGGCCGTGGGTGATGCTCTGGACACAGGTGCTGACTGGCTGATCATGTCCGCCGCCGTGGCCGACTTCAAGCCCGCCAACTTCGCCCCCGGCAAGCTCAAGAAGGATGTCCTGGGTGATGGCTGGTCCCTGGCGTTGACCCGTAATCCCGATATCCTGGGTGAAGTCGTGCCCAACCATCCCCATGACGGTCTGCGGGTGGTCGGATTCGCCCTGGAAACCGACGACATGGTCGGCCGGGCCTCGGTCAAGCGGGAGGCCAAGGG
>CBDUYZ010000335.1:0-3106 GCA_965371575.1 uncultured bacterium | reverse complement strand
ATGTACATGATTCGGAATTTACCGGCTATGTTAAAAGCGTGGAAGTAAAGATTCCAAAGGGAAAGTAAAAAGGGGAACAATGATCGCGTGCAGATAATCAAGGGCTGTCGAACCTCCGCCGGTGGGAAACACGGTTGAGGTGGCCAACGCGAGTTGGACCAACCCAATCTGGGAGACAGAATTAATAACGATGGGGGTGGGGGCGACGATCGAAAGGTCCCCCCATCCTTTTCACCGGGGTCGCGGGACCATCAGCGTTTCGCATCTGGAGTTGGAAATGTCACACCGTAGGGTTGCTTTTCTACTGGTCATGATTACCGTGCTCCCAATGGCGGAAGCGAGCCACAGCCAGGAATCGTCCAACCGTCCCCGCATCGGCCTTTGCCTGGCCGGTGGCGGCGCCCGCGGCGGCGCCCACATCGGCGTGCTCAAGGTACTCGAGGAAATGAGGGTGCCCATCGACTATGTCGCCGGCACCAGCATCGGATCCATCGTCGGCGGGCTCTATGCCTCTGGAATGTCACCGGCCGACATGGACAGCGCCATTGCGGGCATCGACTGGTTTGCAGTCTTCGACGATTCGCCGCCCCGCCGGTTGACCGATTTCCGGCGCAAGGAAGAGGATTACCTCCCGTACTACGATATCCGGGCCGGTATTGGCAAGGATGGGCTGGTGTTGCCTGGCGGCATCGTCGCCGGCCAGAAACTGATGTTCCTCCTGCGCAAGCTCACCCTGCACACGACCGGCATTACCCGATTCGACGATCTATCCATTCCGTTCCGGTCAGTGGCGGCGAGCCTGACGGACGGCCGCGTCGTGGTCCTCGACGGCGGCAGTCTTGCCGAAGCCATGCGGGCCAGTATGGCTATACCCGGGGTCTTTACGCCACAGGAGATCGACGGCGAACCGCTTATTGACGGCGGTATGGTGCGCAACGTTCCCTACGATATCGTCAAGTCCATGGGCGCGGACATCGTCATTGTCGTGGACGTGACCAAGCCGCTGGGCGATCTGGATAACACCCCCTCCCTGCAGGACATCATCAAGCAGGTCACAGGGCTAACCATCGTGGCCAATGCCAAAGTCTCTCTGGCCGAGATGACTGGCGAGGATCTGTTGCTGGTCCCGGATTGCGCCGGGATCGGCGTGGAGGAATTCGACCGCATGGCCGAAGCCACCGTATCGGGCGTCACCATTGCGCGCCAAAACCTGGAGCGTCTCCGGCAGTACTCCTTGACCGAGGCCGAATATGAGACTTGGCAGACCCGGGTGCGGACCGGGGTCGAGACTGATGCCGTGCAAATCGGCGACATTCACTTCGATTCGTCCAGCCGAATCGACCCGCAGCGCATTAGCAAGCGGGTGCAATCACAACCGGGTGCGCCCCTGGACCTCGCCCTCCTGCACAACGACCTTGATAGCGTCTATCGCCTCGGTGAGTTCGAGCTGGTGGACTACTCGCTTGATCCCACTACTGATGCTTCCACGTTCGACCTGACTATTCGCACCCATGACAAGCGCTGGGGTCCCAACTACCTGCGATTCGGGTCGGCCTTGGAAGGGCATCTCGGCGGGCACGCCTCAGTCGCGTTATTGGTCTACCACCGTATGGCGACAATCAACAGCCTGGGCGCCGAGTGGCGCAACCAGGCCATCTTCGGCGACCGCTTCGGGTTGGATACCGAGTTTTACCAGCCGGTCACGATGAACGGGCGTTTCTTCGTTGCACCACGCCTGCGGGGTCTGGTCAGCGAACGCTATCGCTGGTTTTCCGATAACGTTGCCGCACTGGTGAACTCGAAGGAGTGGGAAGGTCGTCTCGATCTCGGGCTGAATCTGTCGAGTTGGGGCGAATTGAGGCTCGGCGCCTACCACGGCTACTTCGCCGGCGGCATTGAAAACCTGCCTGGCATCCTGGACGATCGCCTGGGCGGTTGGCGTGGCAGTCTGGCCTTGGATCAGCTGGACGCGGTGGATTTTCCGCGGCGAGGCTGGGGCCTAGCCCTGGAGGGTCGTCTGGCACGCAATGAGCTGGGCGCCGACACCGAATACGACCGCCTCCAGGGCCGTCTCCAGGGTGTTGTTTCCGCGGGCCGCGTCACCTTCAATGTGCGTTTCGAGGGCGGCACCTCGTTCCAGGCCGCTCTGCCCTTCCACGACCGTTTTGAGCTGGGCGGCTTCTCGCGTCTGTCCGGCTTGGAGCGCGGGCGCATTTTTGGTGACGAGATGGTGCTGGGGGTGGTAGGTACCTACGTGCGCCTCAATTCGGAGCCGGGCCGGGGCATTTATCTGGGCTTGGCCCTGGAGACCGGGCAGGCGTGGGACCATACCGAGACGCCCGCCCTGGATGATCTGCTCGTGGGCGGCACGGCGTATTTTGGGGTGGAAACTTTGCTCGGACCTGTCTATGCCGGCTACGGCATTGTCGAAGGCGGGTACGATTCGATCTACCTGTTGTTCGGCCGGACCTTTTAGGTCCGATCGTTTGTCTCTTACCCTATATACCACCTTGGTGGGATAGCGCACATCAGGCTTTTACATGAACGTGGAAAGGGTTCAGATGTACTCAGTTGATACTTCAATCTATGCTCGACAAATGACAGGCTGGCGGACCAACCCTGTCCTGATCGGAGGGGAATTTCGAACTATGCGAATCCAATCAATGATCCTGGCACTTGCAGTACTCACAGTGTTCGCTGCTTCACATGTCGTCAGCGCGGCAGACAATACTACCGCCCAGCGCCTGTTCCACATCGAGCGCAACAAGAATGCCAATATCGTAGTCTACGATGCCATGGTGTTGCCGGACGGATCATTGCGCGAGAAGGACCCGGTCGAAGTCTATTGGCTCAAACTGGCCGAGGATGGCGCGCGAAAAAAACTCAAACGTATAGAGCGCCGTATGGCCTACGGGTTCAAGGTACGTGATCACGAAGGTAACCGGTTGCGGCTGGACATGAAGGCGGATATCGGTCGCGACATCTTTGTTGCAGCGATCGACGACACCTTTCGCGCGCTCATCGACATCGACGGCCGGAGGGCTAGACTGGACCGGCTCTACATCTTCGCCAAAGAGGGCGGGCTCCTGCCGACGGTGGAGTACAT
>CBDUYZ010000334.1:0-3115 GCA_965371575.1 uncultured bacterium | reverse complement strand
GACGGTTTCAATGAAGCGCCGGATCGACTCGGACGTATAACCCAACTGCCGCAACCCGCTGATCGTCGGCATGCGCGGGTCGCTCCACCCGGTCACCACGCCCTCGTCGACCAACTGCTTGAGCTTGCGTTTGCTCATCACCGTATAGGTCAGGTTCAGCCGCGCGAATTCGGTCTGATGGGGTTCGTGTGGCACCGGCAGATTCTCGATGAACCAGTCATACAAAGGCCGGTTGACCTCGAATTCCAGCGTGCACAGGGAATGGGTGATGCCTTCGATGGCATCGCTCTGCCCATGCGCGTAATCGTACAGGGGATAGATGTTCCAGGTATCACCCGTGCGGTGGTGGGGCACCTTGCGGATGCGGTAGATCAGCGGGTCGCGCATCTTCATGTTGGAATGCGCCATGTCGATTTTCGCGCGCAGGGTATAGGCGCCTTCGTCGAACTCGCCGTTTTTCATGCCTTCGAGCAGGGTGAGACTTTCTTCGGCCGGCCTTTTCCGGTCAGGGCTGTTGACGCCGGCCTCGGTCACGGTGCCGCGGTACTGGCGGATCTCCGCTTCACCCAGGCTGCACACGTAGGCCTTACCCTCGCGGATCAGATGCTGCGCCCATTCGTACAGGGTGTCGAAATAATCCGAAGCGTAGAATTCACGATCCTCCCAGTCGGCGCCCAGCCAGCGCAGGTCCTCCTTGATGGATTCGACGTATTCGACGTCTTCCTTTTCGGGATTGGTGTCATCGAAACGCAGGTTGAACTTGCCACCGAACTCCTGGGCGATGCTGTAGCTCAACACGATGGCCTTGGCGTGCCCGATATGCAGATAGCCGTTCGGTTCGGGAGGAAATCGCGTGTGCACGCGGCCGTCGTTGTGGCCGGCCTCCACGTCGGACTTGACCATGGCGCGGATGAAATCAAGGTTCTCGGCCGGTTTCTCGGCGGAGGTTTCCAGATTACGGTCGGTGTTCATGGCGCTGATGGGCCTTTCCGGGACATCACGCCCTTGGGGCGGATGAGTGGTTCGATGGGTGCTGGGATCCGAATTCGTGAAATCTAACCTAGTTTCCCGGCGGACGGAAGTCTACCCTTGAGCGGGTCGGGGGAGAAACGGGCAGTTATCGCCTTGGCGGGCTCGCGAAGCGATGGCTGTCCGCTGCGCTCCCGGCGCTTCACGGCGAAAAGAATCCGGGCAAAGGCGTCATTTACCGCGAATGTTTCATAAAATTGAGGCGTGAGCCCTCCCGGAAATGATGTAATATAGAAACAGTCGGATTTTACAAATATCATTACCATGGTCACGCGGCTGAATCTGAATTTTAGGGAAGGGATTTGATGGCAGGCGGGAGCAAAACCGGTCATTCGTATATTCTGGTGATCATGAGTCTGGCAGCGGCCGGTCTAATCGGTTGGGTCCTCTGGTCGGGGTCGGATTACTATACCATCAAGGTGATTGACCGCCCCCACCACGAGGATTATCGCGCCTTGCGGCCGGCCGGCCGGATCGGACACGGGCTCGGGATCCTCGGCAGCGTGATGATCGTCACCCTGCTTCTCTACTCCTTGCGGAAACGGCTCCAGTTCATGCGCTGCTGGGGCGACCTGAGCGTTTGGCTCCGGTATCACATTTTCCTGGGCGTGGTCGGCCCCCTGCTGATTACCCTGCATACTTCCTTCAAGGTGGACGGTCTGGTGGCTGTCAGCTACTGGTCCATGGTCGCGGTCGCCCTCAGCGGCGTGTTCGGACGTTACCTCTACCAGCAGATTCCACGCAATATGCTGGGTGAAACCCTGAGCAGCAGCGACATCGAATCCAGCAACGAAGCCCTCCTGGTGGAGCTGTCGGAGGACCACGGCGTGGGCGAGAAAGGGGTGGACGCCCTGGAAAAGCTGGCCCTCGGACCGCTGGAAAACAAGTCCGCCCTGGTGGCCCTGATAATCTTGCCGGTCGTCAATTTCACGCTGGCCCGCCAATTAGAGAGTAATTTAATAGGATTTCTGCGTGAACCGAGTCCTCGAACCAGAAATCTGGCGAGTAAATGGGTGTTGCAGGCTAGACGGTTGTATCTTTTTCATCTGATTCGGGATCTGTTCCACTGGTGGCATGTCTTTCATAAACCATTCGCTCTCATCATGATACTGATTATGATAGTGCATGTCGCGGTGGCTCTGATCCTGGGCTATACGTGGGAATTCGGGAGTTCATGATGCCTTGCTGCAGAAACCATCTTCACCGACCTCGAGCGCGGACATCCTGGGTGCTGGCATGGGTAATCTGCACGGTAATTCTGGTTTTCAGCGGCAACAATGCGGTTTGGGCCCAGCTGTCTCCCGGGCCGTTGAGTCGTCCCCACGCCCACCTCGGCGGTCTGAAAAAATGCTCCTCCTGCCACAAGCTCGGCAGCCGTGAGGTACTCGAAAAATGCCTGGATTGTCACCAGGAAATCGCGGCCATGCGGCAGGGCGGTCCCGGGATGCATGCGGGGGAGGATTTCAGCGACTGCGTTGACTGTCACGTTGAACACCATGGCGAGGATTACGATTTGATCTACTGGCCGGACGGCCGGGAGGGTTTCGACCACCGGACCATCGGCTTCGAGATGACGGGCGGGCACACCAAACTCGATTGCCGGAAGTGCCACGATGCCAAATACGTCGTCGACGCAGGCAGCCTCAAGGCGCAGAACAAGGACCTGGGCCGCACCTATCTGGGTCTGGATTCGGCCTGCACTTCCTGCCATGCGGATGTGCACGGGCAGGCGGACACCGCCCGCGTCTGCACCGATTGCCACGACACGAACCGGTGGCAGCCCGCGCCGTTTTTTGTTCACGACAAGACAGCCTTCCCCCTGGACGGCAAGCACCAGGCTGTCGATTGCGCCAAGTGTCATGTGCCCGCCGGTGATGGCGCCGGTAAACCATCGAGCCTGGTCTTTGCGGGTCTGCCCCACGCCGCCTGCACGGATTGCCACCGTGATTTCCACGCCGGGGCACTGGGTGCCGACTGTCGCCAGTGCCATTCCACCGCGGGTTGGCTGCTGATCCAGGGGAACGCCTTCGATCATGCGCGGACCCGTTACCCGTTGCTCGGCAGGCACGCCGCGGTGGCCTGTACC
>CBDUYZ010000333.1:0-3117 GCA_965371575.1 uncultured bacterium | reverse complement strand
TGTGCACCTTGAGGATCTCGACCCACTGTTCGTTCTCCAGCCCGATGTCCACGTACAGCCAGCGCGCCCGGTCGCCCTCCTTCTTGAAGACCAGGGGACGGTTGTCGCGGATCAGCAGGGCGGCTTTCGGGGCCAGCAGCTTGTCCTTGTAGACGATGCCGGCGATCTGGGCCCGCACGAACATGCCCGGCCGGAAACGACCCTCCGGGTTCTTGAACCTGATGAGGATCTCGCAGGTGCGCGTGGACTGGTCCAGCGTTGGGCTGATCACGTCGATCACCGCACGCAGGGTGTCGCTGGTGGCGGGCACCGACAGCAGGACCGGCCGGCCCTCCGCGATGTGGCCCAGGTCAGCCTCGAGCACGTTCACGTAGGCTGCGAGGTTTTCGTTGTTGAAGATGGTGCAGACACCCGCCCCGGTGCCCACGATCTCACCGTTCACTACGGTCAACCCCTGGATGATTCCCGCAAAGGGGGCACGGATCTTGGTGTACTCCAGGTCCAGTTTGGCTCTTTCCTCGGCCATGCGGGCCTCGGCCAGGCCGGTGCGCTGCTGAAAGACGGCCTCGCGAAAGGCTCCCTTCTGCAGAGCCTTAATCTCAAGTTCCAAGAGTCGGCCTTGGTGCTCCTCGCGCGTGATCGAGCCCTTGTTGCGCAGCTTCTCCAGATCATCCCTGGCGTTGGTGAAATCCCGGATCGCCTGGTGATTCACCTGGAAGGTGTCCGCTTCGGCGGCCATCTGGCTGAGGGCCTGCAGATGCCGGTAGCGGGTTTCCTCCAGGGTGATCTCGTATTCGCGCGGATCTATTTTCGCCAGGATCTGGCCCTTGCGGACCCGGTCGCCGTCTCGCACCAGGACGTCCAGCAGTTCCCCACCAACCTTGGTCTTGATCACCACGGTCTGGGGGGTGCGGATGGCGCCGTCCGCGTAAACCGGCAGTACGAGATCGCCGGCGCGCATGGTGCCGATGTTTACCTTGATGGACTTTTCCTTCTTGGTCTTCTTGCCGGCCCCGCTGGTGTCCGCGACGGCGTTCACGCTGTCGCCCGCGGCGGTTGAATCGGCGTCCGAGCCGTCCCCGTCCGCTCCCAGACAGCCGCCCATGGTCAGCAGTATGCAAATGGAGAGGAAACTTATGACAACCGTGGCGCGGCGCGAACGGATGACGTCGAGGGGGTTCTGCATGGTCAGCCTTTCCAGGAATCGATCGGGTGTGGGCGGGCAGCTTATCCTGCCCGGCCCGCGGGAAACTGATGGATCACGTCCCCTGTCGGTAGCAGATGATTTCAAGCGGCTGGGCAGCGGATTCGCCGCCATCTTCCTCGCTGCTGACAGCCTGCTGGTTCAGGAAGGCCTCCAGGGCACCGACCACTACGAGAATAATCCCGTCCGGTTGCACGAAAAGGGCGTCCTGCTGGGCGTTGTAGTTCCCCGGGAGGGCTACCTGCTTCGCGAATTGCCCGTCGGGAGTGAACACATCGAGAACGAGCCAGCTTCCTTCCGGGGGGGCCTTGTCGCCATCGCCGGGCTGGACCCAGAGCAGACCGTCGGCAGTCACCCACATGCCGGCGATGACGGCCGGGGTGTCCTCGGTGACTATGCGTCTGGGCGGGGTGGGGTAGTAGGCGCCCACCGCCTCAAGAATCTTGTAGGCGGTATTTTTCTCCCGGCTGCTGCGTGGGGTCTGCTTGTACTCGCGGGTGATGGTCCTGATGATCTGGCCGGCGGGTGTCAAAACCTTGATTTCGTAGGTGTCGCGGCCGGGGGCGGTGTAGATGTTTCCCTCCGGACCCACCGCAACCCGGTTCCAGACGAAGTCGATTCCCTTTTCGCTCAGCTCGAAATCACTGTAGTCGATGGAGTGCTCCTTTTCTACCAGGACGTTTTCTTCGCTCCCCTCATTCGTGCAGTGGGAAAGAAAGTAGGTCTGGTTGCTGACGCCCGCGCCGGAGAAGGTCATCCGGATGCCGACCAGGAGTATGCCGTCGGGCAGGCCGAAGCCACGGTTCAGGACCGTGAACTGGCCTCGACCTGATTCGCCCTGGGAATAGGTCGCCTCGCCGACGGGATCGCCGGTGGGACTCAACTTGACGATCCGGCCGGGAAATCCCTGCAAGACGCAGATGGTGCCGTCGGCCATGATGAACATGTCGTTGGGTTGCCTTGTTTCACCGGGGCCGTCACCTTCACCACACACGGTGCGCAGGAATTCGCCCTCCCGGGAAAAGACATGTACTTCGGACAGCTGGCTGTCCAGAAGCAGGATGTTGCCTTGGTTATCGGTGTGGATCGAGGCCACGGAACCGAAGAAGAGCTCGTCGTCGTCGCCGCCGGCGCGCCACAGTTCGGTCAAATTGGCTGTTTCAAGACCTTGCCGGGGATCGGCGCTGTTGGTGATGGTGTCGGCTTCGGCGCCGATGGTTCCGCCGGCCAGCAAGCCAGCCAGCAGAAAGACGACGAATGGTCCTGGCAATGGGATTCGTATGGACATGACAGGCTCCCCCTGGTGCGAGTACGGCCCCGGCCGGCAGGACCCAGAGTCGTTCCAGCCGGTCGACGCGTGTATCGATAATGTCGCGCTGTGGAAGACCGTCCTCCCGGGGGACGGACTTTGGTACCCCCAACCTGGAAAGTTTATTCGGAGACAGGTCACATGGCCATACGTGCTTTAGGGGGATGGGTTGCACCCCCCGGTGGAATCAGCGCAGACTCTCGGCCCACAGTACTGTCCGATCGGCGATCTGCGTGAAATTAAGTCCGCCCCGGACCTCCTGGACCTCCACGATATTACTGCCCAGTTCCCTCAAGACGCGCAGGATGAGCGGGCCCTGGCCGGAGAGCCCAGTTTCTCCGGCGAAATTCGCCCACGTAACCGGGAGTTCCCCGGGGAAGCCGGCCAACTGCCGCTTGATGAAGTCAGCATCCGCCTGCGGCCAGGGTTCGAGACCGCCCCCGGCGAAAACGATCATCGCCTTCATGGCCTCCGGCCTGGTTCCGGCGAGCCGCAGGGCTGTTACGGCGCCCTGGTCGACGCCCGCCACCAAGATGGTGGTTGTCTTGAAGGTGATCTGGGCCCAGGCCAGGCAGGCCTCCGTTTCAGCCTCCAGATCGGCCGG
>CBDUYZ010000332.1:0-3119 GCA_965371575.1 uncultured bacterium | reverse complement strand
CTGGTTCCGACAATGAACAAGGAGATAGGAAAAACACAATTTCAGAGGCACAACCATTAATTTTAATCGTTTACTATCCGGTCGTAGGTGAGCAGGATGGCCAGGACCCCCGCCACAAGTCCCATGATTGGGGGGACGTATTTCCAGAACCAGTTTTCCCGTTGGTACGCGACACGCAGTGTGTCGCCAGGGTAGACCCGGGGATTCCCCGCCGAATTACCTTCTTGAAGGAACAGCTCGAGATTCACCAGGGTGGATACGGCCTTTCCCCCGTCCTCATGAACCCAATAGATCTTCTCCATGTCGGCTTCCCGGACGGGAGCCCCGGCCAGCATCAGGACGTCGAGCAGGGGCATGGAGTCCGTGATGGGCACTATCGTGGGTACGCCCACCCCCCCGAATACCTTGACCCCCTCGGCCGAGGGGACACCCGAGGTACCTTCCAGCAGGGCGGGAATGATCAGGGTGTCGCCGTCACGCAACTCGAAGCTTGGTATGGTGCGTCCCTCCATGACTCCGGACAGATCCGTGGCGTGTACCTGCGGAATGCCTTCCTCTTCACGGATGATCCTGGCGAGCCTGAGGTCGGCGTTGGGCGCCGGGCCGCCGGCCGAGCGAAGAACATCCCACAGGGACGGTACATGGTCAAAGGACTGTTGCCCGGGCCGGGAAACCTGGCCCATCACGTAGATCTTCGTGGTCACACTGCTGCTGACCTCAAGGTGCACGGCGTCAATGTTGGGATAGAACAAGCGCAACTTCTGCTTGATGAACAGGGTCGCTTCGGCTAAGGACATCCCGGCCAGGGGCACCTGTCCGACCTGGGGAATGTTTGCGCGACCGTCAGGGTCGAGAACCAGATTGACGCCAAGGTCGGGCCGACCCGGCACCGACAACCTGATAACATCTCCGGCTTGCAGAACAGACGGGGAACCTCCCATATCCTGGCCCAGGACCAGCAGGGGATTCAGCACCAGGGAAACCGCGACAATCCAGGCGACTGGCCGCTGCCAGGCACGACAAGGCGTCACGACCGTCGGCCCACCCACTCGGTCTCTCATGGAGTTCCTCCGTCTCTCAGGCATTATCCCGATACCACTTCACGGTTCTTGCCAGGCCCTGGTCGAGATCGACAGATCCCACATATTCCAGATACTCACGTGCCAGGCCAACGTCCGCCTGGGAATGTTTCACGTCGCCTGGACGTGATTCATCATATCGTGGTTCGATGTCCGTGCCTACGAGATCCCTTATCCGGTAGCAAAGATCCTTCACCGTGACGCGATCGCCCAGGGCGATGTTGTAGGAACGGCCACCAGCTTCAGGCCGGGCCGCGCAGGCTGCCAGGTTGGCGTCCAGCACATTTTGAATGTAGGTGAAATCCCGGGATTGCAGCCCATCCCCGTGAATGACGGGAGACTGCCCTCCGCAGAAGGCGGTGATGAACTTGGGCACCACGGCCGCATATTGGCTGTTGGGATCCTGACGGGGACCAAACACGTTGAAGTACCTCAACCCGATGGTGCTCAAGCGGTAGAGATTGTTGAAAACGGCGCCGTACAGTTCCCCCACTCGCTTGTTGACGGCGTAGGGAGACATGGGTCTGGGCTGCATTCTCTCATGCTTGGGCAACTCCTCGGTGTCACCGTATACGGAACTGCTGGCAGCGAACACGACCCTTCTTACGCCCTGCTGATGGGCGCCCCAGAACACCCGCAGGGTGCCGCCGATATTGTGCTCATCACTGGTCAGGGGATCCGCCACGCTGCGCGGTACGCTGGGCAGAGCCGCCTGATGGAATACACAGTCCACCCCCGTACAGCACTTCATGACCGTGTCGATATCCGTGATGGAACCCTCGTGGAATTCCAGGTCGTCGATGATGTCCGCAATGTTTTCTTCGCGGCCGGTGGAAAGGTTGTCCAGCACCACAACCTCGTGGCCCTGACCCACCAACTCCCGGCACAGGTGCGATCCGATGAATCCCGCTCCTCCTGTCACCAGGTACTTGCTCATAGCTTAAAATTCCCTTCGCACGGGACCCGCGGGCTCTTCAAAGCTTGATCAGATCCGTGGAGTCGTGTCCTTTGAGAGCATTGCGCGTGTCGATGATCACCGGCCCGGCGCCCAACAGCAGGGTATGATCCACCCCCGGATGCGGAGTCACTATCACCGCGGCATCGAAAACCGCGACCGACTCCCGCGACCATTCCTTGAGCCGGGCGATGTGAGCCATTGCAGGCAGTGACTCCACGTGGGGATCGTACCACGAGGTCTCGGCGCCGAGATTCGCCAGCATTTCAAGAATGTCCAGGGCAGGGGATTCGCGCATGTCGTCAATCCCCGGTTTATAGGCAACGCCCACCACGAGCACTTTACTGCCGTTGACCGCCTTGCGCCGATCGTTCAGACCACCGGTGATGAGTTTCATGACGTGCCGGGGCATGAATCCATTGATCTGCCCGGCCAGGTCGATGAAGCGGGCCTCCGAGCCGGCCTGCTTGGCCTTCCAGGACAGATAGAACGGATCGATGGGTATGCAGTGGCCGCCCAGGCCGGGGCCGGGATAGAAGGGCATGAAACCGAACGGTTTGGTCGCGGCGCCGTCGATGACTTCCCAGACATCAATGTCCATGGCGCTGCACATAAGAGCGATCTCATTGACAAGCCCGATGTTGACACTGCGGAAGGTGTTCTCCAACAGCTTGACCGTTTCAGCCACTCGGACCGACGAAACGGGAACTACCGTGTCCATCACCTGACCGTAGAGATGCTGGGCCACTTCCGTACAATTGGCGGTAACACCACCGACGACCTTGGGTATGTTGACGGTGTTGAAGGTCGGATTCCCGGGATCGACCCGTTCGGGTGAAAAGGCCAGGAAGAAATCCTTCCCCACCTCGTAACCGCCTTCGCTCAACAATGGCAGGATGACTTCCTCGGTGGTGCCGGGATAGGTGGTGCTTTCCAGAATCACCAGAAGACCGGAATGCATGGTCGAAGCTATTGACTTCACGGCCGCCTGGATGAAGGAGATGTCCGGATCCCTGGTCTTGCCCAAGGGAGTCGGCACGCAGATGTTCACGCCGTCCATGGCCGCCAGCTGGGAAAAATCCGCG
>CBDUYZ010000331.1:0-3136 GCA_965371575.1 uncultured bacterium | reverse complement strand
GCATCATCGGGTTCCGGTTTCAAAACCTCGTCATTTTGTTTACCATTGATGTTCGGAAATCCGGTGGTCTTCATCCCTGCAATCCGGGAGCACACTTGAGTACGAACGAACAAATCGCGGCGGAAACAACCCGGAGCCACCCACCTTTCCTGGTCGACATATCCGTCTTCGCGGCCGCGGTGTTGGGCCGGATGCCGGCCTTGGGCGCCTGGTGGAACATGGACGACTGGGGCCAGCTGGGCCGCGCCGCGGGGATGGCCGGTCTGACGGAAGGCACCGGATTTCCCGCCCGCTGGCTCAGTCAGTATCTCTGGTGGGATCTGACTTGGCCGTTATTCGGCCTCAACTCGGACGCCCACGCTGTCGCCCGGCTCGTGCTGCATGGATTGAGCGCGGTGCTGGTGACCAGGATCGGGGCACGCGCCGGACTGGGAGCCTTGCCCCGGCTGCTGGCAGGCTTGCTGTTCGCCGCCTCCCCCCTGGCTTTCACGCCCCTCTACTGGGCCTCGGGCATCCAGGAGCTGCTGGGCGCTTTTTTCGCCCTGCTGGCGGTGGAACGATGGCTGGCCGCCGGAGCCTGCGACTCCGGGAGCCGTCGCGCTCTGCTGATGGCCTGCGTGGCCACGATCCTGTCGATGTTCGCCAAGGAAACTGGACTCGGCCTCCCCCTTTTGTTCCTGGTGATGATGTGGCTGGGCATCGGTGTCCGCCTCCAGGACAAGGCCTTCGCTTGGGCGATGGTCATGTTCATGCTGCTGGCCGCCGTTGTCGAGGGTGTCCTGGTGATGAACCACTTCGCCGCGGACACAACCGGGACCTACGCCATCGGGGATATCCAGCGGGTGTTGATCAACGTATGCGTCTACGGCTGGTGGCTGATGTCACCCGGTCACGTCCTGGCCAGCCAGATAAACTTGGCCCACCTTCTGTCCGGCGGCGCCCTGTTCTCGGCCTGGTTGATCTGGGGTGTGGTCCAGTGGCGGCGCGGCCGGAAGTTCGTCCTGTTGGCCCTCGTCGCCGCCCTGCTGTCCCTGGGTCCGGCCCTGCTGCTGAAGGATCGCTTAGTACCCTACCTCGCCTATCTGGCCTCCGCCGCCGGAGTCCTGGCTTTGGTCTCGCTGTGGCCGGCCCGCTGGTCCCCGCGGTATCCGGTCCTGATCGTCCTGACCATCGCGGCGACGATCTGGGGCTTTGCCGGGATGCATGTACGTCTGGCCAACCGAAACGAACTGGGTCTGATATCCGACCCGGTCATCCTGGCCACCAGTCTGTCCTGGCAGGCCTGCCGCACCATGTCGGATCTGCAGCGGGCCCAGGACGGGGATGGCCTGCAGTATCTGACCATCTTCCAGCAACCCGTCACCCGCGCGAGCGCGGAGCAGGCGGAACGTTTCGGCGAACGCTGGGTAAGCCACACCCATCTGTACAGCGCCCTGCACGGAACCACGGGTCCCGAACTCGTCCTGGGGCCGGACGTAACGATAGTCTGGGCCAGCGGCCTGACCACCAATCCGCCCGGGGCGCTGGTTTTGAGCGAAACGGCCACCGGCCTCCGGGTGTGGGGCCCGACCTGGAACGCCTTGCTGTACGCTGCCCTGACCGACATCGGGCTGGGCCACTTCGAGCGTGCCCGCCGGCACCTGGTAAAGGCCTCCGCCATGAACAAGGAGATGGTCCTGTTCATCTTCGACGAAGGTCAGATGATAATTCCCCTGGCCATGGTCGTGGAAAACAAGGAAGAGTTCGTGGACTGGACGGTGAGTCTTCTTAACCAAGGGGTCTCACCGTATGAGGTCGGCGGCGTCCAGGACATGTTCTTCAATCTGCTGAGCTGCTGCACGGGCCGGAGCATCGGCGACCTGACCGCCGGCAGCCAACTGATTTCGGGCAGCGAACCCGCATCGGACAACGACAAAGAGGGAGAATGAAATGGATGGATTGACGGCAAGCTTCACCAGCGAAATCGGGCCCTGGACCCTGTTGCAACTGGCCATGGCCCTGGGCTTCATCCTCGCCGGCTTCATCCTGCGGGTGATCCTCAATTCGATCGTGGCTCACCGCCTGATCGCGCTTGCGGAAAAGACCGAGAGCGAGGCCGACGATATCGCCAGCAAGGCCATCATAAACCCCCTGGGCCTGATTTTACCCGTGGTCGGTATCTACCTGGGGGTTCGCACTTTGCTGTCGGCGCACCCCGAGTGGGTGGTCACCTCGGACAAGATCTTCATGGTGGTCAGCGTCCTGGTCATAACCTGGACATTATTCAAGTTGGCCGATGCCCTGACCATCTTGCTGAACGAAATGGCCGCCAAAACCGATTCCAAGTTCGACGACCAGGTCGTGCCCCTGCTGCGCAAGGCCCTGAAGATCTTCCTGGCCATTCTGGCCTTCATCCTGATCGCGCAGAACCTGGGCTATTCGGTGTCCGGACTGCTGGCCGGACTGGGTATCGGCGGCCTGGCCCTGGCCATGGCTTCGAAGGACACGCTGGCCAACCTGTTCGGCTCGATCATGATTCTCATCGACAGGCCCTTCGCCGTCGGCGACTGGATCACCTTTCCCGGCGGTGACGGCGTGGTCGAGGAGGTCGGCATGCGTTCCACGCGCATCCGCACCTTCGCCAAGACGGTGGTCTCCATTCCCAATCAGGCCCTGGCCAACGCCACGGTGGAGAACCATTCGCTGATGCCCAAGCGGCGCATCAAGTTCATCCTGGGCGTGACCTACGAATCCACGGTCGATCAGGTGCGCGGGCTGGTCGCGCGCATCGAGGAATACTTGAAGAGCAATCCCGACATCGACCAGGAGTTCATGCTGGTCAAGTTCACCACCTTCAACGATTCGAGCCTCGACATCTTCGTTTACTGCTTCACGGTGACCACGGACTGGACCAAGCACCTGTCCGTGCGCCAGGACGTGAACCTGAAGACCATGTCCCTGGTCGAGGAAATGGGGATGAGCATCGCCTACCCCACCCAGACCGTGCACCTGGTGGACGAAAGCGAATTGCCCGCGCCGGCGGAATAGCGGCGCGAGCAGGGAGGGAAGCGGAGCCACAGCCGAAATCCTGTGGAAGCAGAGGGTTGTGCCTCTGAAATTGTGTTTTTCCTATCTCCTTGTTCATTGTCGGAACCAG
>CBDUYZ010000330.1:0-3137 GCA_965371575.1 uncultured bacterium | reverse complement strand
CCCGCAGGTACGATGGTGGTACCAACAATGGTGTGGGTATCCGTTCCAAGGTCAAACATGGTCCAGCCATCGAGATCGACCGGGTCCACCCCTGTGTTGTGGATCTCGAACCACTCCCCCACGGAATCGCTCAGAAACCCGGGATTCTGCATGATCTCGGTGATGATGATATCTGTATCCGCGGCCAGGGCGACCCCGGACATGAGGAAAAGAATTCCGACCAGGGCCAGCACCGCCCTTGAGCCGGTAATTTCCTTCGAGGCGATCTTTAACGTGGACTTCATTTCAACCTCCTGGGTAAAAGTCTCAATGATCTCTCTCCCTACGATAATTTATCATCCTAGCACACATTCCACCGCCATTTTGTTTAAAAAATGCAAAGCTGGTGATCGGACCGCAAGAATGAATGCTAAACTGTTTGGCCAGACCGATTCCTTGCCTTAAAATGCACTTGATCCGCTTTCAAAACCCCGTGTCAACGGTCTATTCAGCCCGGGAAACCTTCTGGAGGAGCCATGCGACTTTCCCATATCCCAGCCCGCCCCATTCTGTCCCTGGTATTTCTCGGCTCCTTGATGATGCCGGCCCTGGCCCAGGACGGCGATGCGGACAACCCGCCGCAGGCCGCACCGATCCATCCCGGCAAGATCCTGGTCACCGAAGCGGTCCCCCTGCTTCTGCCCGCCTTCCACGACGCGGACCTGGCCGGCGTCAAGATCGCCGACCTCCTGGATGAAATGTCCGCCGGGCCGGGCCAGGCCGCACCGGCCGGGGACCGTGGGTTCACCGGACCAGGCGGATCGTCCTACAGATGGCACGTAAAATCCCTGCAGGACGGGAACATCGAATTCGACCGCCCCAAGGATGGGTCCGCTGTCCGTTATCTGGCGTTCTACATCACGACCGACCGTTGGCGGGAGGTTTCCTTGACGGTGACCGGTGATCATCCGGTCAAGGGCTCGCTGGACGGAGTCCCGCTGGATCTGGCCAAAAAGGAGGCCGACGACAAGCATCCCGTCCGGCACGAGAGCGACTTGAAACTGGCCATCGGCAAGCACCTGGTGGCGCTGCGGACGATGGTCGACCCCGAAGTCGAGGGTGACTGGAAACTGGGTCTGTCCGTGACGCCCGACGCCGAGGCCGAACCCGCCGGGCTATTGTTTTCCGTCGACCCGAAACGCCACGTCGACATCCAGACCCTCCTGAACGCTCCGCGCATCTCCAGCGCGGCCCTGTCCCCCGGCGGCGGCTTGGCGGCCATCCGGCTCGGCGAATACCGCAACGGCGAGAACCGCGAACAGTGGCTCGAGATCCGCAACACGGAAGACGGCAGCCTGGCCTTCCTGTGGCGGACCGGCCTGACGCCCGAGACCGTGGCTTGGCACCCCCGGGGACGGAAACTGACCTGGCAGACGAACAACGACGACAAGGCCACCGTCTGGCAACACGATCTGGACACCGGCGAAACCGGGACCGTCCTGGCCGATGTACAGGAGTTGGGCCGCTGGGCCTGGACCCCGGACGGGGGCTCGCTCGTCTACGAGATCAACCGCTCACCCGACGAGGATGATCGCAAGGTCAAGCGCGTGCTGCACCCCGCCGACCGGCAGTCCTGGTGGCGCAAGCGATCCCACTTGATGCAGGTATTCGTACCTGGGGGACTGACCCGGCGCCTGACCGCCGGACCCGTCAGCGCGAGCAGCTGGGAAATCTCCGACGACGGCAAGAAGATGCTGTTCTTCACCGGGGAACCGGACCTCGCCAACCGACCGTTCAGCACGAGTGAACTGTGGCTGATGGATCTGGAAACCCTGGCGGCCGAAAAGATCCTGTCCGATCCCTGGATCGGCGGCGCCACCTTCAGCCCCGACGGCAAGACCCTCTGCCTGCAGGGTTCGCCCTCGGCCTTCGACGGTCTGGGCCGCAACCTGCCGGACGGCGTGCAGGCCAACGATTACGGCGGACAGCTATATCTGTACGACCTTGCCGCCGGACATGCCGACCCGGTTTCCCTCGACTTCACCCCGGACATCAACACCGTCGAGTGGTCGCGGGCCGACGGTTTCATCTACGCACGCACCACCGACACCCAGTACGGCAGCATCTACCGGTTCAAACCCGGCGGTCAGACCTGGCAAAGGGTCACCACGGGCTTGGAGGTCACCGACCAGTTCGCCCTGGCCCGCAGCACCGCCATCGGACTGGCCCGTGGTTCGAGCGCGACGACTCCCAACCGCATATACGCCGTGGATCTGGTCAATAACAAGGCCCGCCTGCTGCTGGACCCCGGCATCGAGAACTACCGGGACATCGTCTTCGGCAAGGTGGATAACTGGGTGGCCGAGTTGCCGGATGGAATGAAGCTTGACGGCTTCGTCTACTACCCGCCCGACTTCGACCCCGCGTTGAAGTACCCCGTGATCGTCTACTATTATGGGGGCACCAGCCCCATCACGCGTGATTTCGGCGGCCGATACCCCAAGAACATCTGGGCGGGACAGGGTTACGTGGTCTATGTGCCCAACCCCAGCGGCGCCACCGGCTACGGGCAGGAATACGCGGCCCGTCACGTCAACGACTGGGGCAAGCTGACCGCCCGGGAGGTCATCGAGGGCACACGGGCCTTCCTGGCCGCCCACGACTTCACCGATCCCGAGCGCGTTGGCTGCATGGGTGCCTCGTACGGCGGGTTCCTGACCGAGTACATCATCACGCAGACGGACATCTTCGCCGCCGCGGTCAGCCATGCGGGCATTTCCGACATTTCCAGCTACTGGGGCGAGGGCATGTGGGGCTACGCCTACGGGGCGCGGGCCCTGGCGAACTCATTCCCCTGGCAGGACCGGGATCTTTTCGTCGAGCAGAGCCCCCTGTTCCACGCCGACAAGATCACCACACCCCTGTTGCTGGTGCACGGCGACAGTGATATCAACGTGCCCAAGGGCGAAAGCGATCAGCTGTTCACGGCCTTGAAAATTCTCGGCCAGGAGGTCGAGTATGTGCAGATCCAGGGGCAGGACCATCACATCCTGGATCATGACCAGCGCATTGTCTGGAACGACACAATTCTGGCCTTCTTGGCCAAGTATCTGAAGGATCGGCCAGCCTGGTGGGACGAGATGTATCCCGCGCCGGAG
>CBDUYZ010000329.1:0-3137 GCA_965371575.1 uncultured bacterium | reverse complement strand
GACCGTGACGCCTTCGGCCGCCATCATGGTCTTGACGACGCGCCGGTAGCGGGGGTTAAGGGTTACCGGCAGCACGATCGCCTTCTTCCGCTTGGCGGCCAGGGCGACCGAAAGGGCTTCGCTCAAGGCGGTCGCGGCGTCGTACATGCTGGCGTTGGCGACATCCAGCCCTGTCAGTCGGCAGATGAAGGACTGCCATTCGTAGATCACCTGCAGAGTGCCCTGCGAAACTTCGGGCTGGTAGGGTGTATAGGCCGTGAGGAATTCACTGCGCGAGCTGATCGCCTCGACAGCAGCGGGAATGATCGAGTCGTATACTCCGCCCCCCAGGAAAGACACCAACTCGTCCTGGCCGTGATTGGCCGCGGCCGCCTTCCTGAAGTAGCGCCGGACCTCCTCCTCGCTCAGCCCCGGGGAAAGGTCGAGCGGGCGGTCCAGGCGCACGTTTTCCGGCAGATGGGTGAAAAGATCCCCGATCTCCTCCTTGCCGATGACCTTGAGCATCGCCCGGATGTCGGCGGGTGAATGCGGAACGTAAGGCATGTTCGGCTCAGCCTCCCAGAAGTTCGCCGTAGGCTGCGGCGTCCAGCAGCGGATCAATCTCTTTGGGATCGTTCAACCTGACCTTCAGCAACCAGCCCTCGTCCATGGGATCGTTGTTCACAATTTCGGGATTGTCGACGACGACCTCGTTGACCGCCACGATCTCACCGGAAACAGGAAGGTACAGATCGGCCACGGCCTTGACCGATTCGATGGTGCCCACGGTGTCGCCCTGGCTGAATTCGGCCCCGGTCTCGGGCAATTCGACGAATACAACGTCGCCCAATTCGCCCGCGGCGAAATCGGTAAGACCTACCGTGCCAACACCGTCCTCGAGCAGGATCCACTCGTGTTCCTGGGTATATTTCCGATCGTCGGGTACCATGTCATGGGCCTCCTGCAGGTTTGGCTGCCCTTCAGGGCAAGGTCCGGTCGGCCCGCGGGTCACCCTTGACCCTGGCCGGCAGAAACGGGTAAGAAACAAGACGGCACGCAATATCACGCCCGCGTATGTCCACCGCCAACTCCCCTGCGGAAAGAGCGGCGTCCACCAGTGCCATGGCCAGTGGTTTCTTGAGGGTCGGACTGAAGGTGCCGCTGGTAACCAGTCCGACATCCTTGCCCTCGCAAAGGACGCGGGCGCCCTGGCGCGCGATGCCGCGTCCGGTGACCTCGAGGCAGACTATCCGCCGGGGAACTCCCTCGCTCTTCTGCCGGACCAGGGCGTCCCGGCCGAAGAAGTCGTCCTTCTTGAGTTTCACGGCCCAACCGATACCGGCCTCCAGGGGGGTAATGTCTTCCTCGAGCTCGTGGCCGTAGAGGCAATAGCAGACCTCGAAGCGCAGGGTGTCGCGGGCGGCCAGACCGATCGGGGCGACCCCTAGATCCTCGCCCCGAACCATCAGTTCCTCCCAGATCGCGACCGCGTCCCCGTTGGGAACGTACAACTCATAACCGTGCTCGCCGGTGTAACCGGTGCGGGAAACGATCCACCGTCCGCTCGGCCCGGCGTGGGTGAAGGCGGAATAGAAGTCCATGGCTGCCACTTCGCCTGCCTTGCCAGCCAGAGCCCCGAGCCGCTGGACGAGCTCCAGACTTTCCGGGCCTTGTACGGCGATCAGGGCCACCTGATCACTCCGGTCGTCCAGTTCCACCCCGACGTCAGGAAGATTTTCTTCCAGCCAGCGACCGATCTTGGGGTGATTGGCGGCGTTGCAGACTATCAGCCATGCGGTTTCGCCCAGGCGGTAGACCAGCATGTCGTCCAGCACCCCGCCATCCTGGCGGCACATGGCGGTGTAAATGATCTTCCCGGTCGGCACGCCAGCCACCCGGTTGGTGACCAGACTGTCGATCCATGCCTCGGCCCCGGGGCCGGAAACGAAGATCTCCCCCATGTGCGTGATATCGAACAGCCCGACTCTTTCCCGCACGCAGAAGTGCTCGGCAAGAACTCCCTCATACTGCACCGGCATCTCGAATCCGGCGAAAGGCACCATCTTGCCACCGTGCTGGCGGTGCCAGGCGGTCAGAGGCGTGGATTTCAGATTGGTGGGTTCGCTCACGGAAGGGACTCCAAGGCAGCAGACGGAATGGGTGGCGTTCGGTGCAGGGCGGGGCGTCCACCCGGCAGTCGGTCAGGTCAAATCTAAACCCCTGACCTGGTTTCGCCAAGGTAATTAGCCCCCCCGACGGATCAAAATGATCAGGCGAAAAGTCCCCGCAGCATGGCACCTGTGTAGGACTCGGCCACCGCCATTATCCGGTTCAGATCTCCGCTGGCAACCAGTCGCCCACCGCCCGCTCCGCCCTCCGGTCCCAGGTCGAAGATGTGATCGGCCCGGCGAATGACCTCCGGGTTGTGTTCGATGACGATCACCGTGTTGCCATGTGCGATCAACTGTTCCAGAACATTCATCAGGCGGTCCACATCGCAGAAATGAAGACCTGTGGTGGGTTCGTCCAGGATGTAGAGTGTGTGCCGTTGCCCACCCCGCGAAAGTTCCTTGACCAGTTTGATGCGCTGGGCCTCCCCCCCGGACAAGGTGCTCCCGGACTGGCCCAGGCGCAGATAATCCAGGCCCACGCCGTGCATCACATCCAGGATCTTGCGGCACGCCGGGATGTTGGACAATACGTTGCGGGCCTCCTCCACGGTCATTTCCAGGATCCGGGCGATGTCGCAGCCCTTGAAATGGACATCAAGGGTCTCCCGATCGAACCGGCGCCCGCCGCACTCCTCGCAGATCACCTCGACATCGGGCAGGAAATCCATCGTCAACCGCCGCAGGCCCGCACCTTCACAGACCGGGCAACGGCCGCCGGCCGTATTGAAGCTGAAACGTCCCGGATCGTACCCACGCAGACGTGCCAGGCTCGTCTGGGCAAAGATCCGGCGGATGTGGTTGTAGAGCCCGGTATAGGTCGCTGGCGTGGATCGGGGCGACCTGCCGATGGGCGATTGGTCGACCAGCACCACGGCATGGAGATGTTCGGCGCCGGTGATTTCCCGGAAAGGTTCGGGGCGACGGCGGGCGCGATGCTTCAGTGCGGCCAGAGCCCGGTAGAGGGTGTCGTGCACGGCCGAGCTCTTG
>CBDUYZ010000328.1:0-3139 GCA_965371575.1 uncultured bacterium | reverse complement strand
CACCTCCAAGAGCGTGCGCCCTGCCGGGCGCACGTACGAAAAAGGAGCCTCGGCCTGAGGCTCCTTTTCTTTTCCCGTGGAAATATTCAGCTGGGTGTGAACTGATCAGAAATCTTCGGGCTTGATGTCGAAATCGTCGTCGTCGTCATCCAGGTCTTCTTCCGCGCCTTCATTGCGGTAGCCAAGATTCTCGTCGAGGTCTTCGGACCCCGATCCGTCATCCGTCAATTCATCTATGACAGGTTCATCCTTGTCGGTGAATTCCGCCTCGTACTCCTCGCAGCACTCGTCGCTGCAGAAAATGCGATTGCGGAAGGAGATGCCCTTGTTTTCGATCGTCGCTCCGCACTGGGCGCAAATACTGGAATCCATGAACCCTGACTCTCCTCATGAACCGGTTGTCCACCTCAGCATAAAATGCCTCGCCGAGGAAGCCCCGCCTCTTGATCCCTAACCGTTTGACCCCGACGACCAAAAATTTACCCAAAAATTCAATCAACGGAAAGCCAAAATATACGCCACCCAGGCCGGGGCCAAATCTCCCTTGCGGCTGAGCCTGAACACTCCGTTGGGCTCCCCGTCCTTATCCGTTCCTTCCCAATAGACCACCGTCTTCCGGAACCCGACCTCCTTCAGCAGATCGCAGGTTTCGGGCAGGGACCACAGGCGCCAGTCGTAGCGGAACGCGTTCTTCAGCTTACTTCCGGCGGGAAACTGGAAGTGTATCTTGCAGCGGATCTCGTTCGTGATGGGATTGAAGGTGTCTTGATCCCACACGTAGTCGAAACCGTCCTGCTCGCGCTCCTCGAGCTGGGGTACCTGGGCCTCGGGACCGCCGTAGCAATCCATCATCAACATACCCTGGTCCTTGAGGTTGGCGTATACCCCGCGCAGATACTCCGCCAACTCGGGCCGGGTCTTGAAACCCCACCAACTGAAGTTCGTGGCGGCCAGGACATCGGCCTGCGGCGATGTGACGTTGCGTACGTCGTCCTGAAGAAGCGTGACCGCGGAAGCGCGATCGCCCAGGGGAATGATGTTGTTGACCGTGCCCCAGGCGAGGGTCGGACCGTCCAGATCGACGCCCAACGCGGTGTTGGCGGAGTTCGCCTTGACCCATTCGCTGCACAGCAGGGCGGTGCCGCAGAAATCCTCGCGCAGGAAGGTCGGCTGGCGGCCGAATTCCCTCTTGAAGACCCGGCTGATGAACTCGACCTCCACCTCCGCGTTCTGGACCGACTGTTCGTACAGCCAGTGCACGTCCGCGTTCCGGGAAGTCAGCTTGCCGGCTTCCGCCAGCTTGTCCATGCGGGGGCTGACCGGCTTGCCGGCGGTGGCAGGGGTTTTCTGCTTGGCGCGTTCCATCCTGGTGTTCGTAGTCATGTTGTCCATCTCTCGCTCAACTGTCCGTTAATGAAGCGGTTTGTGCTCCCGGTCGAAGTATTCCCCGGTCATCTTCTTGACCTTGCCGGCCAGGAAGATCAGGGCGATCAGGTTCGGCAGTGACATCAGACCCAAGGCGCTGTCCCCTAAATTCCAGACTATCTCCAGCGAGAAAATAGCTCCCAGGAAGTGCATCACAACAAAGATTAATTTGTAGGGGAGAATGTAATCGGTTCCGAACAGATACACCACCGCGCGGTCGCCGTAATAACTCCAACTAATGGCCGTGGAAACCCCGAACAACACCACACCCAGGGTGATGATCAGGAAACCCCAGTTGCCCATGATCGGCCGCAACCCCTCCTGGAAGGCCCACGCGGTCAGGGGAGATCCGTTCTGGGCCATGTCGCCGTTCAGGGTCAGGGCCGGCAGCCCTTCGGTGGCGATGCCGCCGCCGGAAACCACCAAGCTGCCCGAGAAAGTCGTGCCGTCGCTCTCGACCAGGACCGGACGTTCCACCAGGGAATGGTGGCGCACCAGGAACACGCCCCTGGGCCGACCGTCTAAAACCTCCACGGTGCCGGTGAACTTGTCGGCGTCCAGCACGACACCGTCGGTCAGGACCTCGGCGCTTTCGTTTATCACCGTGATGGCCGACTGGGCGTTGACCGGAAGAGAATCGGCCTTGCGCGAGTTCCAGACTCCCGTCGACAGGATGACCAGGCCGGTGATGCTGCAGATGATCAGCGTGTCGATCATGGGTCCCATCATCGCCACGACGCCCTCGCGCACCGGTTCGTCCGTCTTGGCCGCCGCGTGGGCGATGGGCGCAGAGCCCTGGCCCGATTCATTGGAGAACAGCCCGCGCTTCACGCCCCAGGTCAGCATGAAGATGAAACTGCCGCCGGCGAAACCGCCGATCTGGGCGGCCGGCTGGAAGGCGGAGGCGAAGATGTTCGTCAGCACACCGGGAATGACGGAAAAGTTCATCACCAGCACGACCAGGCCGCCGACCACGTAGATCACCGCCATGTAGGGCACCAACTTGCTCGTCACGTTGCCGATGCGTTTGATGCCGCCCAGGATCACCGCGGCGACCAGGCTGGCGGTGACCAGTCCCGTGATCCAGGTCGGTATGCCCAGATCGGCGCGGATCTGATCGGCCACGGTAAAGGCCTGGATGCTGTTGCCCGAGCCGAAGCTGGAAATGATGGCGCACACCGCGAACATCACAGCCAGCCACTTCCAAGAACTGCCCAGACCCTTTTCGATGTAGTACATGGGCCCGCCCGAGGCGCTGCCGTCCGGCAGGATGACCCGGTACTTGATGGCCAGCGTGCACTCGGCGTATTTGAGCGCCATGCCGAAAACCGCGGTCACCCACATCCAGAACAACGCTCCCGGCCCGCCGTAGTGAATCGCAGTGGCCACGCCGGCGATGTTGCCGATGCCCACTGTAGCCGACAGCGCGGTGGTCAGGGCCTGGAAGTGGCTGAGGTCGCCCTCGTGGCTGGGGTCGTCGTACTTGCCGCGGATCACGTCGAAGCTGTGCCTGAGGCGGCGGATCTGGATGAAGCGCAGGGTCGCGGTCATGATCAGCCCGGTCACCAGGAGCAGACCGACCATCATAGGGAATACTTCGGGCCAGCCCCAGACCGTGCCTGACAGATCGGCCGAAAATTCATTGAGGAAGTCCATGGAAGCCTTTCGGGAATATCGTTCGGCGGATAGTTGCCGGAACTACGAATACACGAAA
>CBDUYZ010000327.1:0-3155 GCA_965371575.1 uncultured bacterium | reverse complement strand
CCCCAGATGAAAGGAATGTGATCATGGCCTCCATCGTTGACCGCATGGTACGGGCCGCCAAGCTGGACGTCACCCTGTACGAGGAAGTGGAAAGGGACGAAGGGAGCATGGGCCAGGCCATGACCGTGGTGGTCCTTTCGAGCGTGGCCGCCGGCATCGGCAGCGCCGGTATCATGGGGCCGGTCGGTTTTATCTTCGGCGCTCTGGCTGCCCTGGTCGGCTGGTTCATCTGGGCCGTGCTGGCTCATTTCATCGGCACGAATATGCTGGCCGAACCGGGCACCCGCGCCAGCCTCGGCCAGGTAATGCGGGTGACGGGTTTCTCGGCTGCTCCGGGGGCGATCCGCATCTTCGCATTCATACCGGTTCTGGGCACCCTGATCAACCTGGTGGCGTCCCTGTGGATGTTCGCCGCCTTCATAGTGGCCATCCGCCAGGTCCTGAAATACAGCAGCACCGGACGCGCGATCGCCGTGTGTCTTCTGGGCTGGCTGGTCCAGGTCATCATCTTTTCCATGTTCGCGATGATCGGGCTCGGCGGCATCGCCCTGATGTCCGCGCGATGACAATTCGCATCCGGAGGATTCCCATGCTTCGCCATACCACTGTTCGTGTCCTTTGCCTGGCTGTCGTCTGTTTTGCGGCCGGCGCGGCCCTGGCCGACGATCCGGTTTATCGAGAGAAGAACAAGTATCCCGTCCTGGAGACCATGACCGCAGAGCGTGATTCCCTGCAGGCGTTGCGGGACTCGGTCCGGGCCGAAGTGGATGCTCTTTATGCCGAGCAGGCCAAGGCCAGGAATGAGACCGCCAGGAGTCTCCGGGTGGATTGGTCACAGATCGAAACGCCATCCGGGCCGGACCAGTTCGACCAGTTCTGGCACTTCCCGCCTGTGCCCCAGTACTACACTGGAACCTGCTGGGCCTTCTGCTCGACTTCTTTCATCGAGAGCGAAGCCAAGAGGATAAATGACGTCGAGATCAAACTGTCGGAAATGTGGATAGTCTATTGGGAATACGTGGAAAAGGCGCGCAGCTTCCTGCGGGAATTCGGCCACACGCCGGTGGAAGAGGGCGGCCAGGATCACGGGACGCTGGAAATCCTGCGGCAGTACGGCGCCGTGCCCCTCGCTGCCTATGAAGGGGTTCTGGACAGCCAGGGCCGGCATGACCACACCTTGTTGCTCAAGGAGCTCCAGGGATTCCTCAACTGGGTGCTCGACAGCGGTGCCCCGGATGAAGAGCAGAACCTGGCCTACGTCCGGTCCATCCTGGACAAGCACATGGGGCCGGTTCCGGAGGAGTTCGCGTGGGAGGGGAAGACCTATTCCCCACAGGCCTTTCTGTCGGACGTTCTCCAGCTGGACGTGAACGAGTTCCGCTCCGTCGTGTCCCGCATGGACGAGCCCTTTTACAGCGAGGTGTTGCTGGATGTGACCGACAACTGGCGGCGCAAGGACGACTACCTCAACCTGCCCCTGGACGAGTTCTACGCCGTGATCAAGAACGCGGTCCTCGCTGGCTACACCGTGTCCATCGGCGGCGACAACAGCGAGGCCGGCATGGACGGCAAGTTCGACGTCGCCATCGTGCCGGACTGGGACATACCGGCCGAGCACATCAACCAGGGTAGCCGGGAATTCCGCATCGCCAACGGAACCACCGGTGATGACCATGGCGTCCACGTGGTGGGCTATCGGGAACTGGGTGGCCGGGATTGGTTCCTGATCAAGGACAGCAACCGCAGCAGCCGGCTGGGTAGCCACAAGGGCTACTACTTCTGGGATGGGGACTACATCAAGTTGAAAATGCTGAGTTTTACAATCCATGAGGATCGGCTGGAGGAGTACCTGGACCGGTAACACCAGGCAGCATCGCCCGACTGAAGCACCATACGAAAAAAAAAGCCCGGGCGTTCGGCCCGGGCTCCGGTTATTTCCTGAAAATCAGCGTAAATCGGGCCTGCCTTTTCCGTCGGGCGGGCCTTCAGTCCCCCACTTGGATTTCGTCAGGGGCTTGCCGGCACCCTCGGGAGGGCCGCCAGTCCCCCACTTGGATTTCACCAGGGGCCTGCCTTTTGGCGGGCCCTCAGTCCCCCACTTGGATTTCAGGTCCAAAATGAGCCCCTGGAAAGGATCGCCCTGCCCGTACATCTGAAATTCGGCCTGGAGGGCCAAACCGGGCAAGATGACCAGCGAACCATATCCGGCCGCGCCGGAGGCGGGGACCGCAAAGAGGATCAAGCACAACGAAAACATAAGTAACCCGGCAACACGACGCATGGCACTCCCCTTACTACAACGGATGATCAAACGGAATCCCGATCATCCAGTGCTCAAAAAGAAAAAATTATCTACCTCCACGCCAACGACGATCATCGTACAATTTGCCGGATCAGAAGTAAAGACTAATCAATTAGGTTGTGCCTCTGAAATTGTGTCTGGTTCTATTAGGGCAAGGCAAATGCTTCAAGGCCGCTTGACCTTTGAGGAATAGTCCTTCTGATGGGACAATTTTGGCTCCCGGAAAAGCTTAAACATCAAATACAGGCACCCCCGGGGGCACTTCGCAACTTGGCATTCGGCCTCAACGGACCAGACACAATTTCGGAGGCACAACCAATTGAATACCGGAAAGCAGAGATCGGTCACCTACATAGATGCGCCAGGCGGTGAACCGAAGCGGGGCCGAAACATTTCCGGCCCCGCGGGTCTCCCTATTTTACCTTATCGAAGTTCAAGCTGCCGATGTACAAAGAGGAAGAGGTCCCGTCCAAGTACTCGTAGACCGATTGCTGTGTCCCCTCAATCATGGAGGATGAGATGGAGATAAAGGAAATGGAATTCCATAGTGTCTCCCCCTCGAAATCGACCTCGCCTGAATTCCCAAGCGTGTAGTAAATGGTGCTGCCGCTGCCGGTGAAACTGCAAATCCAAGTCGGGTCACAGGTCAAATAGCCGTCGGTGAAGACCAGACTGATGACGGAGCCATTTTGTACGATGTCACAGAAGCCGGTCATGGGCTCGTCCTGGGTAAAGTAGGTGCCTTGCAACACGGGGGTCGTAGCCATGAAGGACCACGTGCCGGTGAGGTTGTACGTGACCCCGTCCCCGGTGATGGTAATGTCCACGGTCGCCATGGCGTAGCGGCCCAGGG
>CBDUYZ010000326.1:0-3155 GCA_965371575.1 uncultured bacterium | reverse complement strand
TTTCCAGGAGCTGGTGTAGCTCAGCTGGTAGAGCAGCTCACTCGTAATGAGCAGGCCTGCGGTTCGAGTCCGCACACCAGCTCCATATCCACGGATATATGGGACGCCTGCCGTTGCGCGGGTTTTTTTGTGCTATATTGTGGGCGGCCAGGAAGCTAGGATGACTGTTCAAGTGCCATCGCGCCGGGAGGAATTTCCCGATTTCAAGATACATTCCGTGGATCACCGGCCTGTCTAATGAAAAGCGCGGAGAGGATTCCTTGGTATGTCTTTGCGAGTAAGTATTTCCGGAATTCGTGGGGTGATCGGTGACGGTCTTGATGCTGTTACGGTCGCACGCTGGACCTCGGCTCTCGGAGCCTGGCTGCCCGCCGGTCCTGTCGTCGTCGGACGGGACAGCCGGATCAGTGGCCCCATGGTCCTGGACGCCGTGGCCGCGGCTCTGGCTTCCACCGGGCACGACGTGTGGGATATCGGCATCGCCACGACCCCGACCACGGAAATCGCGGTGCAGGAGACGGACGCCGTCGGAGGGGTGATCATAACCGCCAGCCACAATCCCCAGCAGTGGAACGCCTTGAAGTTCCTGTCCGGCAACGGGCTGTTTCTTACCGCGGCCGAGAACCGTGAACTGCGCCAGTTGTTCGAGGAGGGATCCGGGCACGTCGCGTTCGACAAACTGGGGAAGCTCAGCCCCCGTGCCGGCGCCGACCAGCAGCATATCGACGCCATCTGCGGCGCACCCTGGCTGGATGTGGACCGGATTCGCAGTCGAAATCTTCACGCGGTGGTGGACGCGGTAGAGGGGGCCGGCGGGAGCATCGTCCCGGCCCTGCTGGAAACCCTCGGGGTCCGCTGCACGCCGCTGTTCTGTGAAATGTCCGGCCGGTTTCCCCATGATCCCGAGCCGACGCCCTCCCATCTGGGGGATCTGTGCGCCGAAGTTCTCGCTCAGGGCGCCGACCTCGGCTTCGCCGTCGATCCGGATGTGGACCGCCTGGCCCTGGTCGATGCCACGGGCCGGGCCCTGAGCGAGGAATTGACCCTGGTACTCGCCGCAGATTTCCTGCTGGGCAAAACACCTGGGCCAATTGCGGTGAACCTGTCCACGACAGGCCTTGTCGAAATAATCGCCGCCCGCCACGGTCAGACCGTGTACCGGACTCCCGTGGGAGAGGCCAACGTGGTGGAGGCGATTCTCGCCCACGACTGCATCCTCGGCGGTGAGGGAAACGGGGGTGTCATCTATCCCGCCATCCATGCCGGTCGGGATGCCCTGGTGGGTATCACGATGATTCTGCAGGCCGTCGCCGAAGGCGGCAGTTCCCTGGCGGCGATGGCTGACGCACTGCCGCCCGTCGCCATCGTGAAAACAAAGGTGGCCAGCGACGATTTGCCCTCAGGCGCCGATCTCGCGCTGGTGTTGAACGATTTGGGCGACGGCCGAATCGATGACCGCGACGGCCTGAAATGGCTCGGCAAGGAGGCCTGGGTGCACGTGCGACCCTCGAACACCGAGCCGGTGGTGCGCATCATCGCCGAGGCTGTTGACGAGGCTGCCGCCGTCGAACTCATCAACAGGGTCCGGTCGGCCAAGTGATCCGGCCCTGAACGATCCGATGGTGACTTTTTTCCGGTCCGGGTTTACCTTGTGTCGGGAAAATTTGATTTTTGACGCGAATCCGTTTTGCGTCTGAGTGTGCCTGAAATTGGGAGGAATTGCCGATGTGCGGAATAGTTGGAGTGGTAGGAAGCCCGAACGCCGCCAAGATTCTGCTCGAGGGACTCAAGCGATTGGAGTACAGGGGATACGACAGCGCCGGTCTGGCCATCACGACTCCCGACGGCCAACACGTGGTCAAGGAGAAAGGCAAAATCGCCAACCTCGAGGCAGCCCTCAACTGGGATGATCTCAAGGGAACCTGTGGAATCGGGCATACCCGTTGGGCGACCCATGGCGCGCCCACCCAGGTCAACGCCCATCCCCACGTTTCAGGCAAGGTTGCCCTGGTCCACAACGGCATCATCGAAAACCACGGCGCCCTGAAGGTCCAATTGACCAACAAGGGACATGTGTTCGAATCCCAGACCGACACCGAGGTTCTGGCCCACCTGATCGATGATTTCTACGACGGCGACCTGGTCAAGGCCGTGCAGTTGGCCCTGGGCGTCGTCGAGGGGGCCTACGGGATAGCGGTGACCCACCTCGATGAGCCCGACCTGATCATCGGCGCCAGACGGGGCAGTCCCCTGGTCGTGGGAGTCGGCGAGGGCGTGAACTTCGTGGCCAGCGACGTGGCTGCGATGATGGGACACACCCGGCAGGTCATCTATCTCGACGACGGGGAGATGGTGACCCTGCGGCCCGACGGCATCCACACCATGACCATCGACAACGAGGAGATCACCAAGGAGGTCCAGGAGATCACCTGGGACCTGGGCCAGATACAGAAGGGCGGCTACGAGCACTTCATGCTCAAAGAGATTTTCGAGCAGCCCCAGACCATCCGCGACTCGTTCCGCGGCCGGATCCTGCCCGAGTCCGGTGACGTGAAACTGGGCGGTATCGAACTGACCGACTGGGAGCTGCGCAACATACGGCGCATCATCATCCTGGCCTGCGGAACGTCCTGGCACGCGGGCCTGGTGGGCGAGTACCTGCTTGAGGAATATGCGCATATTCCCGTGGAAGTGGAGTATGCCTCCGAGTTCCGCTACCGCTCTCCGATCATCGAACAGGGTACCCTGTGCCTGGTGATCAGCCAGAGCGGTGAGACCATCGATACCCTGGAAGCCATGCGCGAGGCCAAGCGCAAGGGAGCCAAGGTGCTGGGCATTACCAACGTGGTGGGCTCCACCATCGCCCGGGAGAGCGAGTGCGGCGTCTACATTCACGCCGGCCCGGAGATAGGGGTTGCCTCGACCAAGTCCTTCACCAGTCAGGTGACGATCCTGGCCCTGATGGCCATCCTGTTCGGCCGGCGCACACAATTGAGTGCCAACCGCGGGACCCAGATGCTGCAGGAACTGGTCAAGCTGCCGGATCTGGTGCAGAAGGTGCTGGACCAGTCCGCTAACATCAAACAGATCGCCGACGTCTACGCCGGCCACAAGAACTGCCTGTATCTCGGACGCGGGGTGAATTTCCCCATCGC
>CBDUYZ010000325.1:0-3172 GCA_965371575.1 uncultured bacterium | reverse complement strand
AGCTGGCAGACCTGGGGCGATTGGAACACCAGGTCCACGGCCAAACGGGCATAGAGTTTCTGCTCCGACACGATACCCGGCTCGACGGCCAGTCCGTACCTGTAGCGGTTGGTCCGATCGCTCATGAAGTTATCCCGTTCGACCAGGGAACAGGCCTCGACAAAGGCGCCGATCTTGCGATTCATGGAGCGTTCCAGGCCGCCGGCACCGATGACGGCGATCAGATCCTCGATGATCCGGCTGTCCTGACCTGCGAGGTGCCGATCGGAGGCCCACCGGTTGACCTTGTCCGTGGTCACGAAACCGGCGTTGGCGCTGTCGACCAGGTCGTTCAGGGAGTAGGCGGTGTCGTCGGCCCAGTCCATGATCTGGCACTCGAGGCTGCGGAAGTCGTTGAGTTTCCTGCCCGGGGCCAGGTCGACGGGGAAGGCGTTTCCCTCGAAGGTGAAATCCAGGTACTGCTGTTGATCATCGTAGATGAAATGCTTGACCGGGTCGTCCCACTGGTGGAACAGGGTCTTGTACTTGAGGATGCCGTCAAGGAAGGCACGGGTGGGATTCATGCCGCGCCGGCTGCGCCCGCTGGTGAAGATGGTTTCGGTGATCAGCCGCAGGGTCTGCGCGTTCCCCTCGAAACCGCCGTAGGATTTCATCAAACGGTGCAGAGTGCTTTCACCGGCGTGTCCGAAGGGCGGATGCCCGATGTCGTGGGCCAGGGCCGCGGCCTCGACCAGGGCGTAGTCGATGAAGAATTCATTCCCGAGCTGGTCGCTGGAACTGTTCAGATAGCGGGCGATGGAGCCCGCGATCTGGGCCACTTCGATCGAGTGGGTCAACCGGGTGCGGTAGAAATCGTATTCACCGGACAGGAACACCTGGGTCTTGGCCTGCAGGCGGCGAAAGGCGGCGTTGTGGATCAGACGATCCCGGCCGCGCTGGAAGACGCTGCGATAATCCTCTTCGCGGGGTTCGAGTTCCGCGCGGTCGAAGTCGTTGTAGAAATCGTTGGCCATTAGCTGTCTGCTCTCCGGGTGGAACGCTGGCGAACAGCTTCATAGAGGAGCACGGCCGCCGAGGTGGAAACATTCAATGAGTCGCCGACCCCGGACATGGGGATGCCGACGGTCAGGTCCGCCCGGGCGAGCCACTCGGGGCCGAGACCGTTGTGCTCGGTGCCCAGTATGACGGCCGTCGGCCCGGTCAGTCCGATCTCGTCCCAGCGGTGGTCGGCCACCGGACTGGTGGCCACCGCGGCGATGGCTCGCGACCGCAGGAATTCCAACACGGCATCGGTGTTCGCGGCGACCGTCGGCACCGAGAAGAAGGCCCCCCGGGAGGCTCGCATGACGTTGGGATTGAAAAGGTCTGTGCCGCCGCCGCAGACAATGACAGCGTGGACGCCGGCGCCATCTGCCACGCGCAGCACGGCGCCGAGGTTTCCGGGTTTTTCCACACTTTCCAGCACGACCAGCAGCGGGTCGGGGGGCAGATCGAGATCCTTGAGCGAGAGTGTGAGCTGAGACGCCGTCACGAGCATTCCCTCGCTGTGATCCCGGTACGAGATCTTGTCCATGACCGGTTCGCTGACCTTGATTTGTTCCAGGCCCGCCAGGTCAAGCAGGCGGTCCAGGACATCCATGAATTCCGGGGCGATCCGCTCAGGACAGTAGAAGAGGGAACGCAGGGGATATTCGGCGTCCAGGGCCCGGGCGATGACCAGCGGCTCCTCGATCAGCGTCAGTCCGCTGCGATCCCTTTCCCGGCGCGTCCTCAGACGGACCAGATCCTTGATCCTGTCATTCTGCCGGCTGGTTATGATCAAGGGCTCGATGTTCATGCTTCCGGTTCCTCGAAGAAGGCGGAGTTTTTCACGGCCGCTGGAAGGGCCGTGATCTTCCCCGCCTGGTAATCAAAACAGGCCATACCGTTTTCGACCAGAGCGATCGCCCGGCCGTCATCAGCACGCGTGACCCGGTAGAAGATACGAAAGCCGCTCCGGGACGGCTCGCCCGCGGCCACCGCGAAGACAAGCCGGTCCCCGGCGTAGGCCTCGGCCTGGTAGACGACCGCCGCGTCGCCCAGGATCAGGCTCACGCCGCCGAAATCCAGTTCACTCAAGCCGTGCTCAGCCAGGAAAGCCACTCTCGCCTCGTGGACCAGCGAGAGCAGGCTGTCGTTGCCGAGGTGGCCGCCGTAGTTCAGGTCGGTGGTCCGCACGACCAGTTCGCAGGAGAAGGGGTAGGTGGACAAGGGGTCGAGTTTCAGACGGGGCATTGTCGTGCTCCTGGATACAGGTTGGTGATCATGCCCAAGTTGGAGCATGGTCTCGCGGTGTCCACGGCGCCCAACATATTCATCCCACCAGTACTCCGGCGATGGTGGCGGTCAGCCAGGAAGCGAGCGCGCCCCCGAACATGGCCTTCAGACCGAGGGCGGCCACGTCGGCGCGGCGCTGGGGCATGATGGTGCCGATGCCCCCGATCTGGATGGCGATGCTGGAGAAGTTGGCGAATCCGCAAAGGGCGTAGGTGCCGATCACCACGCTGCGGGGCGACAGCGTACCGGCGTCGCGGGCGGATACCAGTTCGATATAGCCCACGAACTCGTTGACTGCGATTTTCGTCCCGAGCAGGTTGCCGAAGGTGGCTGCCTCGGACCAGGGCACGCCCATGACCCAGGCGATGGGGGAGAAGATCCAGCCGAAGATCTCCTGCAACGAAAGGCCCACGAATCCCAGGCCGTAGTTCACCATGGCCACCAGGGCGATGAAGGCAAGCAGCATGGCGCCGATGTTGGCGGCCAGTTTCAGGCCCACGGCCGCGCCGCCGGCCGCGGCGTCCAGGACGTTGGCGTATTCGCGCGGCACGTCCAGGGTGACGGTGCCCCGCGTGGGCGATTCTTCGGTCTCCGGATACATGATCTTGGCCACGACCAAAGCCGCGGGGGCCGACATGACGCTGGCGGCCAGCAGGTGTCCCGCGTCGATCCCGAAACGCACATACGCGGCCATCACGCCGCCGGCGACCGTGGCGAAGCCGCCGACCATCACGGCCATCAGCTCGCTTTGGGTCATAGTCGGCAGGTAGGGGCGGATCACCAGGGGTGCTTCGGTCTGCCCCACGAAGACGTTGGCGGCGCAGGAAAAGCTCTCGCTGCCGCTGGTGCCCATGGT
>CBDUYZ010000324.1:0-3181 GCA_965371575.1 uncultured bacterium | reverse complement strand
GCGCCGGAAGTCGCTGCGGGCGAAATCGCCCAACTCCCTGGCTGCCCGCAGATATTTCGTATCACCCGAAACCTGGTAGATCTCCAGCAAACCGTCGGCGAAGAAGGCGTAGTCGTCGAGGATGCCTTCGGCCCGGACATGTCCTTCACTGGAGGAGCGCCACAGCGAACCGTCGTCGTTGCGGTGCTTGGCCAGGAGGTAATCCACCGTCTTTCGTGCGCCGTTCAGGTATTTCTCATCGCCCGTGACCGCGTAACCCTGAGCCAGTGAAGCGAGCACCAGACCGTTCCAGGAGGTGACGATCTTGCGGTCCAGTCCCGGCGGTATGCGTCCGGACCTGACTTTCCGCAGGATGTCCCGGTGGCGGTCGAACAACGTTTCGAGTTCGGCTACGGCAAGTCCGCGCTCGGCGGCGATCTTTTCCAGATCAGCCCGCCTGGTCAGTACGCTTTTACCGGATTGCTCAAAATTGCCCTGCGCGGTGATGCCCAGAATATCGGCCAGCGCCGGACCATCGGTTTCGCCCACGGCGGCGGTGATGTCATCCCGCGACCAGACGTAATAAGTGCCTTCCTCGCCACCGCTGTCGGCGTCGTAGCTGCCATAGAAACCGCCTTCTTCATCCCGCATTTCACTCAGCAGGAAGTCCAGCACACCAATCCCGGTGGCCGCGAAATCTTCGCGTTCGAACACCACACCGGCTTCCAGGAAAAGGCCCGCGAGTTGACCGTTGTCGTATAGCATCTTTTCGAAGTGGGGAACCGTCCAGCTCACATCCACGGTGTAGCGGTGGAAACCTCCGCCCACGTGGTCGTAGAGGCCGCCGCCCCGCATGGCCTCCAGTGTGGCGATGATCATCTCGGCCAGCTCCTCGTCGCCCCGGCGGCGGTATTCGTGCAGCAGGAAGCGCCACTTGACGGGCGTGGGAAACTTCTGGGACTGGCCGAACCCCGCGTTGACCGGATCATAGCTCTCTTTGCCATTGGCCACCGCGGCGGCCAGTCCGTCGTCGTCCAGGGGTTGGTCCGCGGTAGCCTTGAACGTGGAAGCGCCGGCGATCCTTGCGGCGATCTGCCCGGCCTGGTTTTCCAGGTCGTCCCGTTCTTCGTTGTAGATCGTCACGATCTGGACCACCAGCTGCATGAAATGATCCTTCGGGAAATAGGTGCCCCCGTGGAAGGGTTTCAGGTCCGGCGTCAGGAACACGGACATGGGCCAGCCGCCGCGGCCGGTGATCATCTGCACCGCTTCCATGTAGACGCTGTCCAGGTCGGGACGTTCCTCGCGGTCGACCTTGATGCAGACGAAGTGCTCGTTCATGAATTCGGCCACGTCTATATGCTCGAAGACTTCGTGCTCCATCACGTGACACCAGTGGCAGGATGAATACCCGATGGACAGGAAGATGGGCTTATCCTCGTCGCGAGCCTTGGCCAGGGCTTCCTCTCCCCAGGGATACCAGTCCAGGGGATTGTGGGCGTGCTGCTGAAGGTAGACCGAGGGTTCGTCGATCAGATGATTTCCGTCGCGCATGATTTCCTGGGGGGTGCGGGGGCCCGCCGCGGTGCGGCCTGTGCTGTTCGAATCGTTCATGGGACATCCAGTCAGGATGAGGGTCATCAGGCCCAGGGTGATCAGACGGACAGAGATGATCATTTGGGGATCCTTACAATTAATCCGGGAGCAGAGCCGGGGGCGTCCGGTTTGCGGTGTATGATCAGAAATGGTAAGATAATTTCCAAACACCGCTATTGGATCCGGATCAGATCATGATCATCCGGATGAGATCCGAAACCGTGGAAGCGATACCGGAGGGCCTGTCATGTCACGTCTACACCTGATAATCGGTTTTCTGATCCTGCTGCTGGCGGCCACAGGCTGCAGCGAGGATTCCGTCATCCCGCCCGTCGGCGATGAGTCCTCGGACTGGGTGGACCTCGATCCCGCGGTGGCGGATTTCACGATCAAGCTGGAGGCTGTCAGCACTCCGGACAGCCTGGTCCGGGGCCCGTTCTTCCTGCGGGGCTACGATCTACACTACGACGACCAGGTCGGCGCCCTGGTGGTTGATCTGACCATCACCAACAACTGCCTGAGAACGTTCCTCGATCCGGTTCGCATTACCTTCCACAACATCCTCCCCGCCGGGACGCTGGTCCTCAATTCACCCGACGAGAATCCCACCTTCCAGTTCGATTTCGCCAACGACGATCTCTGGTGGACGCCCGGGGAGGAGAGTCTGCCCCTGACGGTGATGTTCGGGGTCGATCCCGGGGTGAGCGTGGGCTTCAACGCGCAGATCTCGGTTGGCGGCGTCCAGATCGAAGGCATGATCAGCGGCCGGGTGTGGAACGACAGGAACCGGGACGGGGTCATGGATCCCGACGAACCGGGTTTGCCGGACGTACCGATCGTCCTGGATGACGGCGGTCCGCAGGAAATTCTGCACATGGCTTTCACCGGCCGCGACGGACGCTACGCGTTCTTTGGCCTGGAGGCGGGAACCTACCAGGTCCGGGTCCACATGCCGCCGCCCGAGATGTGCAGCACCACCTCGGCTTCCACGCACGTGCTGCTGGCCTCCGACGGCGGTGTGGTAAGCAGCTTCCCGGACGCGAATTTCGGCTTCTGTAGGTGTGAAACTATTCTGCCCGGACCCAGACTTGTGGTCTACACCCCTATGGACGTGAAGGTCGCCTTTCGCGGTGAAACGGTCCGCGGTCTGGCGGTCCTACCGGGCATCCCGATCCAATTCAATTGGCAGGGGTTCGCGGATCCCGGTCTGGAGATCAGGGCCTACCGTTGGGGTTGGGACGTGATCGATCCTGATGATCCCAATGACAGCGGCTGGTCCGTCCTGCCCGGGCTCGATCCCGCCAATACGGAGGCCCTTTGGGACCGGCCGCTGGGGCCGGACGAATTGCACCAACTGGTGATCCACTGCTGGGACAACGAGGAGCATCTGACCCGGATGATCATCCGTTTCTGGGTTGATGAACCGGATTCCACCGAATAGATTTGATTTACAGGCCCCGGAGTCGACCGGGGCCTGATTTATGATTATCAGGTGTATTGAACACGGAAGGCTGCGCAGTGACAGACCAGAAAAACAATTCCCCCGGCGAAAAACGCCTGCCTTCGACCTTTTACAACGCCATATCCATGGTCGGTGCGAGTGTCG
>CBDUYZ010000323.1:0-3206 GCA_965371575.1 uncultured bacterium | reverse complement strand
ACTGCAAATCGCCAGCGATTACGGAGGCGATCCCGTACCCATCAGCGCCATCAGCGATTCCCAGGAGATCAGTGGCAAGTATCTCGAACAGGTGGTCGGCACCCTGCGCAGGGCTGAACTGATCACCAGTCGCAAGGGGGTCCGTGGCGGATACAGCCTGTGCCGGGATCCCCAGGAGATCAATCTCTGGGAAATCATCACCGCCCTGGACTCCCATACCACCCTGGTGGACTGCGTGCTGGAGCCCGATGTGTGCGACCGCTCGGACGATTGCTTGACCCGTTCCATCTGGACCCTGCTCAGCGCCCGGATGAAGGAATTCTGGTCCAGTTTCACCCTCGCGGATCTCATCCGCACCATGCACGAGACCGGAGACCAGACCCTGGAACAGTTTGTCAAACCCGATTGAGTCGGCATCCTGCCCCTTGCGTCGGCCCCGTCATTGCGGCGGGGCCGATTTTTTTCTGCTAATAGGCCAAATTGCACACAAACCCTGCGGTTGGCCGTTGACTATCTTTTCTGCGGCAGTAACTTTGTCTCGAACTCTCATCCGGGACAGAAAGAGGGCACCATTCATGGAGTTCGTGGAAAGTCTGCGCCGCAAAGCGGCCCTGTTGCACCGGACCATCGTATTGCCCGAAGCGGGCGACCGGCGCATACTCGAAGCAGCCGGCCGCATCCGTGACGAGGGGTTCGCCACCGTCATCCTGCTGGGTCATCCCGAGTCCATTGGCCAGGACCTCGATCAGCTCGGCATCGCTCCGGCGGGAATCACCATCATCGATCCGGCGGGATCCACCTACCGGGCGGAATTCGTCCGCGCCTACCATGAACTGCGCAGACACAAGGGCATGACCGAGACAGAAGCGGCCGCCGTCATGGAAGATCCCCTGTTCTTCGGAGCCATGCTCGTCAAGCAGGGGATGGCCGACGGCATGGTCGCCGGCGCGGTGAACGCCACCGGAAACGTCCTGCGCGCCGGTTTCCAGATCGTGGGCACCGCCAGCGAGGCAGGTATCGTCTCGAGCTGTTTCGTGATGGTCAAGCCCGGTTGGCAGTACGGAGAAAACGGGATGCTGGTCTTCGGGGATTGCGCGGTCAACCCCCAGCCGGACGCCCGGCAGCTGGCCGACATAGCAGTGGCCACCGCCGGCACCGCCAGGGCTCTGTGCGGTTTTGAACCACGGGTGGCCATGCTCAGCTTCAGTACCACCGGCAGCGGCGCCGGGCCGGACGTGGACAAGGTCATCGAGGCCACCGAGATCGTCAGAAGCATCGCTTCTGAACTGGAGGTCGACGGCCCCTTGCAACTGGATGCCGCCATCGTGCCCGAAATCGGTGCAAGCAAGGCTCCCGACAGCCCGGTGGCGGGCAAGGCCAACGTACTCATCTTTCCGGACCTGGACGCAGGCAACATCGGCTACAAGCTGGTCCAACGCCTGGCCGGCGCCGAGGCGGTGGGACCGATCCTGCAAGGCATGGCCCGGGGCATGAACGACCTGTCACGCGGTTGCAGCGTCGACGACATCGTCAACGTGGCGGCCATCACCGCTCTACAGAGCGAAGGGCAATGAAGGATCGGTTGCAGGATGAATAACGGTCAACCGGCCCAGAATGTCCTGGTCATCAACTGCGGCAGCAGCTCGCTCAAATACCAGTTGCTGGAGATGCGGAAGGAGAGCCTGCTGGCCAAGGGGTTGGTGGAGCGCATCGGCCTGGAACAGAGTGTCCATACCTACCAGCGGTCCGGCGCGGCAGACCTGGTCACCGAGCATTCCCTTTCCGACCACGCCATGGCCATCGAACTTGTGTTGAACACCCTGACCGACCCCGACCACGGCGTGGTCGTTTCCATGGATGAGGTCAGCGCCGTGGGCCACCGCGTGGTGCATGCCGGGGAAAAATTCTCCGGGTCCGTACTGATCGACGATGCGGTCCTGGACGCCCTCCGGGAATGCATTCCGCTGGCTCCGCTGCACAACCCCGCCAACATCACGGGCATCCAGGCCGCCCGGGCCATCATGCCCGAGGTGCCGATGGTCGGCGTATTCGACACCGCTTTCCATCAGACCATGCCCGACCGCGCCTACATCTATCCCATCCCCTACCGCCTCTACGAGGATCACCATATCAGACGCTACGGCTTCCACGGCACCAGCCATCGTTACATTACCCAGCGCGCGGCCCTGATTCTCGAGCGGGATGCCGTCGATCTCAACCTCATCACCTGCCACCTGGGGAACGGAGCCTCGATGGCGGCGGTCCTGGGAGGCCGGTCCATCGACACCTCCATGGGCCTGACCCCGCTTGAAGGCCTGATGATGGGTACCCGGAGCGGGGACATCGATCCCGCCCTGGTGGGTCACCTGGCCCGGACCCTGGACCTGTCCCTGGCCGAGGTGGAAAAGATCCTGAACAAGGAAAGCGGACTGCTCGGCATCAGCGGCCTCAGCAGCGACCTGCGGGACGTCGAAAGGGAATACGCCAACGGCAACGACCGGGCCCGCCTAGCCCTCGAGGTCTACGCCTACCACATCCGCAAGTACATCGGCTCCTATGCCGTCGCCCTCGGCCGGGTGGACGCCATCATCTTCACGGCCGGGGTCGGTGAACACGCCTCACTGATCCGGGAATGGGCCTGCCGGGGTCTGGAAGCGGTGGGAGCCATCCTCGATCCCTTCAAGAACGCCACCCGCCACGATGAAGCCATCATCAGCAAGATGAGTTCGCGGGTGAAGATCATGATCATTCCCACCAACGAGGAACTGATGATCGCCCGCGACACCCGGGACCTGGTTCTGGCCTAAGTGGTCCGACCTCCGGAGGGGTGCCTGCATAGGGCCCGAAATGTCCTCAGCCCTGCGGGCCTGCGGATTATTCGGGCCCTATGCATGCACCCCTCTGGAGGTCCACCGCCCCAGGACAGAAGCAGGTCCCGAGGACAACAGGAAATCAATCAGGAGCTTCAAGAAGGCGGAAGACTGATTGGATCTGGGTGGCGCCGATCAGTTCGCTGTTGCTGTTGACGGCGAAGACGGACCAAACATGGAGGCCTGGGGTTATTTCCAGGGACTCGGGGAGTTCGATCCAACTGGTTTCGGTTGAGGGGAGGATGCCCCGGTCGAAACTTACTTCATAAGTAGTGGCTCCGGGGACCGCGAACCATTCCTGGGTGGTCGGGGGAATTTCCAGCCTCCAGCCGTGGG
>CBDUYZ010000322.1:0-3206 GCA_965371575.1 uncultured bacterium | reverse complement strand
CCGATACGCGTTTCACCCAGGCAGTAGGAACACAGCGCGGCGGGCATCGAGAAGCGGAGTTTCTTGCCCTCTACCGTGGCCGTGTTCCCGCTTTCGGCCCACAGGGTGCTCAGCTCGAAGCTGCCCTGCCCGGTGATGCCGTTCACGTGCAACAGGCGCGCCTTGGTATTGACCATGTTCACCCGCGCGGCGAAAACCTCGCGTTCGGCCTGGCTGACGATGTCGCCCTTGGTGATCACCACCACGTCGGCGGCCTTGAGCATGGGCCCGATCTTCCTGGGCGTTCCCGTGCCGCTGAGATTGTCTATCACGCAGATGGCCAGCACCTCGCGAATGTGGGGCGAGCAACGGTTGCACAAACCGGCGCTCTCGCTGACCAGCACGTCAAGTCCCTCCTGCAGACCCCACTGCACGCACTCCTCGACGTTGCTGACGAAGTAGTGGTCCGGACAGAGCGCCCCGGCCAGACCCTTGCGCACGGCAATGCCCTTGCTGCGGTACAGCTCGTCGTCGTCGGTGTAGAGGCAGTCGAATTTCACCACGCCGACCTTCTGTTCCGACTTCTGCAGATGATCGAGGGTCTTGATGATCACCGCGGTCTTGCCCGAGCTGGGCGGGCCGCTGACGGTTATGAAGCGCATCTACCCACCCGCTTTCAGGAAGATTTCATTGACCCGGGGGATCAGTTCGCCCAGATCGTTCTCACGGATGAAGTCCCAGCCCAACCACATCAGCGGTGCGAAGTCCGGCACCTGGTTGACCACTTCGGGATGGCAGCTGGGGAACAGGCCGCGGTGGCTGAGGATTTCACCCACTTTTTTGCTCGCAAAGAAATCGGCGATGCGGCCCGCTTCTTCAGGCGCCGAATTCTTGAGCAGCATGAAGATGGGGCTGACCACGGCGCCGTCTGCGGGCCAGACGATCTCGGCGTTGGGATTGAACTGGGCCATCTTGCTGAAGAAATAGGGGATCACCGAGACCATGGGCCCCTTGCCACCCTTGGGCGCAAAGCGTCCCGCGACCTGGCTGGGGTGCATCCCTTCCAGAAGGTTGCGGCCGATCGCCTCGACGCCCTCCTCCCCGAATTCCTTCCAGATCGTCAGCAGGATGCCGTTGAACAGGTCGAAGTCGCCCACGGGCATGGCGATCTTGTTCTTGAACCGTGGCCCGAGGATTTCCTGCCAGGTGCGCGGAACCTCCTCACCTTCTTCCAGCTGGGTCTTGTCCACCAGGAATACCGCCGGCACCACGGCCAGCATGGCATAGTGACCGTCGGGATCCTTCAGCCCGTAGGGTTCCATCATGTCGTTGTGCGTGGCCCACGACCGGTCGACAAACACGCTCCGGTCCTTGAAGCGGGCCATGTTCTTCCTGTCGAAGAAGGCCTCGAAGCCGGCGGAGAGAAAGATGTCGGGCAGATCCGACTCGTCGCTGATGGACTGCATCCCCGCTTCCAGGGCATCGGCGCCGACCGAAGCAGCGGCCAGGCGTACGCCGATGGTCTTGCCGGTCTCGGCGGTGATCTTCTGGCTCAGATTGTCGAACGCCTCCAGCATCGGGATACGCACCGGGCAGGGCAGCAGACCCGCAACCTTGATGTCGCCCTCGGTGGGGAAGATCTGCGCCTCGTCGGCAGCCATGGCCAGGGTCAAATCCCCCTTGGCCCTGTTTTCCTTCACCGAGTTTTCCAGCAGCGCGGTGAAGACCCCCAGGTCCTTGCCCTTCATCTGCACGGCCTGGCCGAGGGTGACCATCTTGCCGTTGGTCGTCCGCTTCTGCTCGTTCCCCACGTGTTCGTACCCGTTGGCCACAAAAACGTCGATCGTCTCGGGAAATTTCTCGGTGATGTCGAAAAGGGTCATCTCGGGGGATATGGTGGTTTCAGACATAGTTACTCCCGGACCGCAGCGGTTTTATAAACAAAAAAGATCCTTTTATCCAATTTATTCTCAAACAGTGGATTCGCAAGGAAAGAGGGGCTCTCGTGGTCACTTAATTGAAGACCAATATCTAAATCATTGATAGAGGGTGGTGGCAAATTCGTCCATCCACTCCTGCAGATCAGACCCGTACACCTCGCGGGCGTTGGCCAGGCGCTGATCCCGAAAAAACTCCAGGAACTTCTCCTTGCCGCCCTTGTCGATCAGCACCTTCACCCAGGCCCCGCCGATGGGATAGGAAACCTCCCCCGGCAAAAGACTCCAGTCTTCCCACAAGGCAGCCAATTCGACCTGAATCGACATCGCCGGAGCACCCGCGAGCGCCCCCCGGGCCAGGGCCAGTTGGTCGCGTCCCGTCTGGTCATGGTAGACCGCAATACCCTCGTTGATCAGGCCGACCTCATGTTCGGGATGCATGGCGTGACGGGAGATCACATGGGTCATCTCGTGGCCGACGGTCTGGTCTGCCCTGGCATGCACGAGGTTCAATTCCGGCCGGGCGAAGCCCAGCGGCGGCATGTTCGCGACCAGGGCTTCGTCTTTGTCCTTCCACACGAAAAACCGGATGGGCGCCGCCGGTCCTCCTTTGAACCAGGCTGAAATGAAAGCAAAGGCCTCCTCATGGCGACGGGCGAAAGTCTCACCAGCGAAATCGGCCAGATTGGCTGAGTAGTGGAAGGTGAAGTGTTCCGTCGTGAAGGTCGTCCAGTCGTCGTAGGACTCGGCCAGACCCAGGATCTTCAGGTTGTTCACCGCGTAGCGAGTCGCATTCCGTGTGGCAGCGCAGTCGCGCGCCTTGATGAGCGCGGCCCGCGCCTTCTGGAAGTTGCCGAGGCGATACTGACCCGTGCCCAGGTAACATCGGGCCCAGGCATAGACCCAGGTCTGTGCGGGATCGCCCCTGACCGCCCGCTCCAGGTAGGGCAACCCCTCACCAAACTTGCCCAGGTCAACCAGGGCCCTGCCCACCGCCAGGTTCACCTCGGCCGTCGGCGTGCCCGTGGCCAGTTCGACCTTGCCCTCGCGCACCACATCTTCGAAACGGCCCTCCCTGTAAAGACCCCACAGGCGGTCTGCGGTCCCCGACTGGGCCGAGGCCGAAAATGCCGGAAAAAGTGCCAGCAGGACTACAATCATCCGGAACTTCATCATCATCCTTTTCAGCAGTCCCCAGCCGGGATCAGAACGCTTCACCCAGTGTCAGGTAGAATCCCGAGTCCCCGTTACCCCATCCGAAATCCAGGCGGATCTTCAGTTTTTCGGCCT
>CBDUYZ010000321.1:0-3219 GCA_965371575.1 uncultured bacterium | reverse complement strand
TCGTCTCATCCACCCCGGAGATCTCGGCCTGGCCGGCGAGGAAGATAGTGGGCGGTGGATCCAGTTTACCAAGGTTCGAGGCTACCTCGGCGGCCATTGCCGTGTAGGTGTCGTCCAATCCGACCAGGGCCACGGTCCGGGCGCCGGCCAAGCGGGCCTCCTCGACCGCGGCGGCGGCATCGTTGAAGAATCCCCGTTCGACAACCTCGAAACCCCCGACCCGGAAGAAGCGCCGTATGAACTCGAGACGGGGCATGTAGCGCGCGACATCACCCAGGCAGGCCAGCATCACGCGAGCGCCGTCTTCATTGTCCTGCCCCAGCTCCTTGACCCGGACGCGCAGGATTTCGAACGGTTCGGCGTCCCGTCTGAGAGGAATGAGCTCCACTTCCAGATCCGAGACGGCATCGTACCGCAGCACGCCGGTGAGTTCACCGAGAGTGGCGCCTTCGCTGGCCGCGTCGATCATGCGCTCCATCATCCTGTCGGGTTCGGCTTCCATGATCTTTTCCAGATGGGCCAGCACCAGAAGGTGCCCTTCCTGGGTGCTCGATGTGCGCTGGGTCTCCATGGCGGCGGTCCGTTGGCGGTGTAACTCCTCGTGGTCCATTACCGGGTCCGGATCAGGCGCGTCGGCGGTATCCGGATACTGGTTGATCCCGATCAGGACATCCCGCCGGGTGGCCAGGCGCTCAACGCGTCGGGCGGCCGCTTCAGCCACCATTTTCTGAACCAGCCCCGACTCCAGACCCTTCAGAATGCCCCCTGCCTTTTCTATCGTCTGTAAATGTTCCCAGGCCGCGCGGGCCAGATCCCGGGTAAGGGATTCCACGTACCACGACCCTCCCGCCGGGTCGGCCACCTGATCAAAGCGGCACTCCCGGGCCAGGATCAACTGCACGTTGCGGGCGATGCGCTGGTTGAATTCGTTCGGCCCCCGGAAAGATTCGTCGAAGGGACTCACGTGCAGGCTGTCCGCTCCGCCGAAGACCGCGGACATGGCCTGGGTCGTGGCGCGCAGCATGTTCACGTGGGGATCCAGGGCCGACTGGGTGCGCCGGCTCGTGCGGGCGTGGATCGGCACGCAACCGGCCTCGGCCGGGCAGCCGGAAGCCGTCAGAATGTCCGACCAGAGCATCCGCAACGCGCGGAGCTTGGCGATCTCCATGAAGAAATCACTGCCGATCGAAACGAAAAATTGCAGGCGGGCTGCGGTGGCAACTGGTTCGATGCCACGCTTTGCCATGGCCCGCAAGGTGTGGACGGCGGAAGCGAGAGTCAGCCCGAGGCTCAGGGCGCTGTCGGCCCCGCCCTCGTGCCAGGGATCCTCGAACACGGGCAGGGAACGGAGTGCGGGCGCGCGCGCGGCTGCGTTGCGCGCCTGGACGGCCAGTTCGTCATAGACCTGCTCGAGCGATACGGGAATCCGGCCATGCTTGACCAGTCCGAAGATGGGATCGCTGCCCACGCAGCCCCGCAAAAGGTCGCCGTCGATCCCCTGCTTTTTCAGCAGGGCGATGAGCATGGCGGACATGGCCAGGAACGAGGAGCCCGATTGCAAGAAAAACGGGGTTTCGGCAAGATCCACCCCCTCCAGGGCAATCTCGAGATCGGTCAGGGAACCCAGGGAAGTCCCGCCGGCACCCACCAGGTCGCAGGCGGCCTGGTCGGGATCCAGACCCTCGTGTCCGGCCCGGTCCAGGACCAGATTCACTGCAGACTGTCCTCGCTGGAGGTCATGGCGCAACGCCTGGTTGAACGCCTCGCAGGTGGGGAAGGGAAGTTCCTGGGCGACCAGCCAGGGAGCGGCATGAAAGCCGGCAGCCCGTGTGCCCCGCTGAAAAGGAGCCTGGCCCGGCAGACCGTCACCCCAGGGCAGATCACGCGTGTCCTCGGCCGTGTACATGGGGCCGACGGACAGACCTTCCAGGGTTTTGGTGAACATCTTCTGGGCGAAGGGGGCACCCTTGAGCAGCTGCTCGACCTCGGTCCGCCATTCTCCCAGAGTGGGAACGGCGAAGTCGCTCAGAAGATGGCTCTTGTCCCTCATGATGGCAGCCTCGGAACAGCCCGATCAGGGCTGGTTGGATGCAGGGATTCTCACCTGCGGGAAACCGGAGCCACCCGGTTGGTGCGGGGAACTCCTCTGACGGCCCGGGAACCGAAAGGTGGTCAGCGACGGAGAGGAATGTCAAGGCCGGCCGGGAAGGGAATCAATTTTTCGGGACCTTTCCGAAAGGCCGTCGCGCGGGTAAACCGTGTTAACCCGGATTATTCATGAATCACCGTAGCGAGGGTGTGTATGATCATACGCGGTCGCAGTAGGTGATTCATGAATAATCCGGGCTAATGGGAAAGACCACCAAGAAGAAAATCGACCACCGCTTTTGCCTGGCTTTCCAGCCGCTTGTTCTTGTGGGACAGCACCCAGTCGGTGGCCATCTCATCGAGCACCCCGAAAATGGCCTTGGCCGCGAAAACCGGATCCAGATCTTTACGAAAACTCCCCTCCTCCACGCCCTGGGCAACCACCTGGGAGATGATGTTCAAATACTCCCCCACCTGGCTGCGCGATAACTGGTCCATGAAGTGGAGGCTGTGGCGCAATTCCACCTGGGAAATGATGGCCAGATCCCGGTCCCTGCCCACCAGGGTCAGATGCAGTTCCACTATCCGGCGCAGTTTTTCTTCGGCCGTGGCCTCCTGATCCACCTGGGAGCGCCCCTCCAAGATGAACCGCCCCATGGCCCGTTCGAACAGGGAAAAGAGGATTTCTTCCTTGTTGCTGAAATAGAGATAGATGGTTCCGTCAGCCACCCCGGCCCGGCGGGCAATCATCGCCACGGTGGTCTGGTAGTACCCGTGGCGGGCGATTTCGACAACGGCAGCGTCCAGGATGGCTTCCCTTTTTGTGCCGTCGCTGTTACGGGCCATGATTTATGAAGCCTTATTCATTGAAATGATGTGTTGGGTCACCCAGGCAGAGCCCGTTTACGACTATCGGCATCAATCGATAATCTGATTATATCACACAATTGAACCTCATCAAGCTTAACTGACAATCTTGCCCTAAAGCCATTGACACATACACCGATCACAGGTAAAATACTGAATAGTCATTCATTAAATCCCAATACCTCCAGGTTGACGGCATTTTGGTTCAAGCCATCAGGCCAATGAAAGGCTGGGAACATGCGCAGGCAGATCAGGAAAGTGGCC
>CBDUYZ010000320.1:0-3234 GCA_965371575.1 uncultured bacterium | reverse complement strand
TGGTAGCCCCTAGGGGACTCGAACCCCTGTTACCGCCGTGAGAGGGCAGCGTCCTAGGCCACTAGACGAAGGGGCCACTGTATCGTTACCCCGAATTTTACCAAAATCCGGGAAAAGTGGCAATTGTGGTTGCCCGGGGAGGACTCGAACCCCCATCGACTGAGCCAGAGTCAGTTGTCCTGCCATTGGACGACCGGGCAATCGAGAGCGAAATATATACGTGACTTCAACCCTGCGCAAGTTCACGTTTCAACAGCCGGTGGACCGATTCAGGCGAATCCAGGTCGAGATCCGTCACGTGCCACGACGCCGGCAGCATGATGAAGGGATCGGTCTGGTGGCCGCCCAGCCCCCCGTGGCTGCTGACCTGTTCTTCCATCACCACGATCCGCTGCCGGTCGGCAAGCCAGGCGCCGTTGATGACCAGATCCCCGCAATCGGCGTAACTCATCAACTGGGCCAGTTCCGTCGCCCAGCGTTCCTTGTCCCGTAAAGACCCCAAGGGATCGTTTTCCTCACCCACCTCACCGGTGATCAGGTTGCGCACTCCGCCATCGCACAGGGCCACCGCGTCGCCGAACCGACGGCAGGCGGCCACCAGTCCCACGCCCGGATGGTGGACCAGATCATCGACCAGGCCGGGATACAAGTCCATGATGTCCTCCAGCATCAGGGGCTGCTCGTGCCCGGTGAAATAGATGTGGGCCAGACAGCCCGATACGCAGACCACGACGCCGGGTTTCTCCTTGTCCGCCCCCGCGGTTTGGAGCTGTGGGGCTTCATCGGCCACCTTGGCCAGAGCGCGACGTCCCCGGTCGGCGGCCCAGCTCAGACCGTCCGGACCCGCTTCCTCCAGTTCCCTGAGTAACGCCAGGGTATAACTGCGGTCGGGGCTGTAGGTACCCGGCCGCACGAATGACTGTTCCGTTTCCCGTCCGAGGGCGCGGTCCAGCATCTCGATCAGCGTCTGTTCTATGGTCTTGCCGTAAAGCAGCCGGAAAGGGACGCTGGGTGTCTGGCCGTGATCGGAAAACAGCACGATCTCGTAGCGAATGGGCGACTGGCGGCGCGCCCGGCGGCGCAGGGTCCGCAGCCGGCGGTCGAAGGCGGCCAAAGAGAGCTGGGCGTCCAGGGAATCGGGGTCGGAGTAGTGGGCGATATCGTCGTAACCAACGAAATTGGAATAGATTACCGGAACACCGCGAACCATGTCCATCTTCATCCAGTAGAAGGAAAGATCCCGCAGGAACGCATTGGCCAGCGTGCGCTGAGCCAGCCGCTTGATGGAAAACCTCAGCCTGGGACGGGACTTTACGAACAGGCCAACCACGGACATGACCAAACCAGCTATATAATCCCACAAGCTGGCCAGGACGGCCTTGGTGTATGCGTTGGGGCTGAGGAAGAACAGGTTGAAGTCCGCCCGCTCCCCATCCCTGCGCTGGCTGGGATTTTCACCCAGGGCGGTAACGGTCATCAACCGTTTGGAGGCCCCGCCGGACATGAAGGTGTTGATGCAGGACCCACCGGTCAGCAGGGGTTCATCGCCGGCCTCGGCCACCCTGGCTTCAAGGACCCGCAGGTCGTCTGGATTGCTCACAACTCGAACTTTCTGAGCCGCCCGGTCGAACCAGCGGTAGCCCGGGACGTTCTCCCGATTCCCGTAAAATACCCCCGCCTGGACCGCAGGTGTGTTGGACGGAATGCCGCAATGCCACCCGAAGAGATGATGGCTGCCCTTGGCGAGCATGGCCGACACCGTCGGCATGCGTCCGTTGTTCAGAACCTGGCGCAGGATGGGCAGGGACACGCCGTCGGTCTGCAAAAGCAGCAGGCCGCGCAGGGGTTTACGTTCGGGCCGGGGAGGGCCGAAGCGGCGGGCGATCCGGTAGATGAGCGACTGGTAGAAGGGGTAGGCCTCATCAAGCCCCAGCCACCCTGTAATGGAGCCGGAAATGGCTGTCATCACCAGGGTGCCCACCAGGGCCTCACCGTAGTTGGTGATGTGGAAGGGATGCTCGAACATGGCGCTGAGGTAAAGGATCAGGCCGTTGAACAGCAGGGTCGGCAACCCGATGGTCAGCACGTTCAAGGGCAGGGTCAGGAACAGGAGCAAGGGGCGCAAGACAATCAGCAGGACAGTGAAAATCAGGGGCAGGCGCAACAGGGAGATCCACCAGTCGGGCTGACTGGTGTCGATCCTGAAACCGGGCATGATGAAGGTGACCAGCATCAGCGCCAACCCGGTCACGATCCAGACCAGAACGTATCGTCCCAGAATGCTCGGAAGTTGTTTCGCGGCCGCCCCCCCCCGTTCGCCGCCGCTAGCTTGCGACAGCCGCCCTGAGGCGCCGCACAGCACGCGGGGCGCCCATCAGTTCCATGACCTCGAAGATGCCCGCACTGCGGGACTGCCCGGTAAGCGCCACCCGGCTGGGGTGGATCAACTGCCCGGCCTTGATGCCCAGTTTTTCGGCGGTGGACCGAATCACTTCCTCGAAGGCGCCGGCCGTCTGGGGTGAGGCGAGATCCAGACCCTCCTCGATGGCGTCGGCCAGGGCGGCCATCAGGGGCCGCGCCTCGTCGGTTGCCACATGCTCGGTCCAGGCTTCCTGATCAACATAATAGTCATCGCCGAAAAAGAATCCTATCTGTTCCGGCAGCGTCACCAGGCTGCTGAAGCGATTGCCCAAGGTACCCAGCACCCGGGCCAGGTATGAGTCGGTCGAATCGGCGCCGTGGATGCGCCACTCCGGGTCCAGGGCCCAGCCCCGTTCAGCGATGACGGGCTTGGCCAGTTCCAGCCGCTCATCCGCCGACAGCCGCTTGATATGTTCGCTGTTGACGTGGTTCAGCTTGTCGTAGTCGAAGGCCGCGGGACTGCTGTTGACTTTCTTGAGACTGAATTTCTTGATGATGGCCGCGGCCGTCATCACATCGTCGCCGCTGCCCCCGGGCGACCAGCCCAGCAGGGCCAGGTAATTGAGCATCCCCGCGGGAAGAATGCCGAGTTTCTGGAACTCCTCCACGCTGGTGGCGCCGTGGCGCTTGCTCAGACGCTTCTTGTCTGGACCCAGGATCATCGGCATGTGCCCGAATTTGGGCGGTTTCCAGCCCAGTGCCTCGTAGATCAGGATCTGGAACGGCGTGTTGCTGACGTGGTCGTCCCCGCGCAGGACGTGGGTGATGCCCATGACGTGATCGTCAACCACCACGGCAAATTGGTAGGTCGGG
>CBDUYZ010000319.1:0-3237 GCA_965371575.1 uncultured bacterium | reverse complement strand
CGGCATCGCCTTCCTCCTCGGTTTCGCGATCTGCTCGCAAGTGCCGGCCAGCGCGACCGAGCCCAATTCTTCAACAGCCTGCTAGATGACCTCAGGGCAGCCGGACAAGGCCGGCCATTCAGCTGGTGGTCAGATTGCTCTCAATCTTGCCGACGATGCCGAACTTTTCCATCTGCCGGTACAGGGTGCTGCGACTGACTCCGAGCCGCCTGGCCGCCTCGGCGCGGTTACCGTCGGCCTCCGCCAGCGCCAACAGGATCCTGGACCGCCCCGTCTCCACGTCCCGGGGACGGCCGGATTTTCCACCCGGCACGACCCTCAGCCGCATCCGCGCCGGGACTGATGTTCCCGGGACGCCACCGGGACCCTGGAAGCACCAGATCTGTTCCTCGGGCGATCCCAGCTCGATCCGCACCTCGCCCCGCGACTCCTGCTGGACCCTGGCCTGCCGGGCCACCATGGCGATTTCCCGCACGTTGCCCGGCCAGTCGTACCGCAGCATCCGGTCCAGGCTCTTCTGGTTGAAGAATTCGCGCAGCTCGACCTGCTGTCCCGACGCAACCGTCAGGAAATGCCGCAGCAGGGGCAGGATGTCCTCGGTCCTTTCAGTGACCGGAGGCAGTTTCAACTCCAGGATCTTCAGGCGGTAATACAGGTCGGCGCGGAATCTCCCCTCGGCTACCAGTTTCTGCAGATCCGAGTTGGTCGCGGCGATCAACCGGATATTGGTCCTCCGCTGGGACGGATCTCCGATGGCCTGGTAGGTGCCGTCCTGCAGCAGCCGCAGAAGCTGTGGCTGCAGTTCCAGCGGCAGGTCGCCGATCTCGTCCAGGAACAGGGTGCCGCCGTCGGCCTTGGCCGCCAGACCGATACCGTCCCGATCAGCCCCGCTGAACGAGCCTCTCGTGTGTCCGAAGAATTCCCGTGCGAAAATAGATTCGGGTATGGCCGAGACGTTGACGCACACCAGTTCCCCGGTGCTGCGACAGCTCATTTTGTGCAGACGCCGGGCGAACAGCTCCTTACCGGTTCCGGTGGCGCCGGTGATCAATACCGGCTCGTCCGAACCGGCGAAGGCGTCGGAAAGTTGAATGAGATCCCGCATCAGGGAAGACACGTGGATGATGGGGCTGGCCATGTGCACCCTTGGGCCCTTGCCGTGCATCCGGTCCGCGGCGACGACCATGCGTTCGGTCTGCTCCTGGTCCGCTCTCCGGCCGGAAATGACCGACACCAGCTTGCGGGCGGCCAGGGTCCAATGGTTCACTTCCATCTTGAGGAACAGGTCCAGGGCGGACATGGACGTCTGCCAGGCCTCGTCCAGGATGCCGACCGGATCCCTGCACAAACCACTGTCAAGAACGGCCAGACGGGCGCGAGCCAGGGTCATCAGGGCCAGGGCGAGTTCATGCTGAGCCTCGACTTCGGTGAGCAGCCGCGCCGCTTCGTGGGCGTGATGGGCAGAGGAATCGAGATCTCCCAGCCCCAACAGGTTTTCCGCGAGGACCCGGCGGACCACGCCCTCCTCGAACCGGTCGCCCAGGCGGCGGGTCAAGGTCAAGGCGCTGCCCAAAACAGTCACGGCCTCGGATTGACGTCCGAGTTTCTCCAGACATTCACCCTGCCGGCGCAGAACCTCCATGACGATGTCGCCGTCCGGTGCAATGCTGCGTCCGATGGCCATGGCGCGGCTGTAGTAGCGGCGGGCCTTGTCGATGGCGCCTTCATCCCGGCAGACGTCCCCCATGAACTCGAGGGCCAGGGCTTCCTCGCGGGGCAGCATCAGCTGATTAGCCTCTTCATAAGCGGTCAGCAGCAGCCCGCGAGCGGCCTCGAATTCGCGTTGCAGCCGCAGGGTATTGCCCTGGGCGATGGCACACCGGCAGAGGCTGACCCTGGCTCCGACCTCTCTGAGCAGGCGCGAGGCCGCCTTCAATTCGGTAAGGGACCGGCTGAAGAGACCTTGCTTGTAATAGGCGATGCCGATGTTCAGACGGTTGCCGCCCATGTTCTTGATCATGCCCAATTGCGTGTGGATATCCAGCGCCCGGCGGAACCAGCTCACCGCACTTGGGAAATCGGCCGACTTGAAGGCGATAATGCCCAGCAGGTTGGCCGTGCGGGCGCATTCCAGTTCCCGCGCCAGGACCTTGAACACGGCATAGGCGGCCTCGGCGTCCTCCCGAGCCCGGCCCGGATCCCCCAGGTAGGAAAAAGCCAAGCCCCGCAGATACAGGAATTCGGCGATGACCGGCGGCAACTCGCGACGGTGCGTTTCGATGAAGTCGGTGGTTTCGTCCACCACCTGCACATAGTCTCCCCGCTTGCAGGCGAAGGCCAGCTGGACGACGTCCAACTTGGGCGAATCCTCGGCCACCATTCCCCACCGGCCGGCGGAGGCCTGGAGAACCCCGAAGTCCTCGTACTTTTCCAGCTGGAACAGATTCTGCGCACAGAGGATCACGGCGTCCTGCACCGTGGGCGCGGTGAGACTGGGCACCAGCGACAGCGGCGGACGCCGCCCCGCATCGACTTCGTCCAGACCACGTCGCGCCGCTGCGAGCGAGGTCTCGTAGTCCTCGTCCAGATGGGCTTGCCAGGCTTTCTGCCAGATCGAGGGATCCAGGGGAAGATCCCTCAACGAACCGTCACCAGAGCGGGCAACGGCGCCGGGGCGAACTGTGTCATGGCGCATGGATCCCCTCCGGGCTCGAATCACTCATGCCCGCAACGTCATTGTCGACGATCATGATCTTGAAGATCAGGGTTCCGCCCACGAATTCGGGAATCAGCAGGACCTGGACCTGGCCGAGTGCGAATCTGAACGGATTGAAAATCGAATCGCTACTGGACTTGTCGTAGACATCGGATCCTCCGTCGCCGTCCCGGCTGCCGCCGACATCGTTGGTGTCCAGGGGGTCCCCTTCCGTGTAGCCGTCAACTCCGCCACCAGAGCTGAGCAGCAAGGCGGCCGCCAACACATTGGCCGGCACGAGGAAACTCACGGCCAGGGCGGCGGGAAAAAGCGCGGACATCAGGCGACCGGACAAAATGGAGAGTAAATTATTCATGACTTCCTCCCGGGGAATTTGACCGGACCGTCGAGACGAGAGCTTATCCCGAAGGTTGAAAGGCATTAAACAATCCGGACAGGTTGTTCAGTTGGTGTTTTCTGAAGCTAACCCGGATTATTCACGAGTCTCCTGACTTGGTCCATTTTACCACCTGATTCCGGCT
>CBDUYZ010000318.1:0-3245 GCA_965371575.1 uncultured bacterium | reverse complement strand
AACAGTGAAATCCTCTGTAACTGGCTGCTCATCGCCGCTGGCAGCGGCTATGAACCGGTCTACGACCGGGTTCGATCATTCCTGGGCGAAGTAGGCCGGATGAAGTACCTGAAACCCCTGTACACGACGCTGCACGAGGGGGAAAAGACCAGGGAAATGGCCAAGGAAGCCTTCGCGGCCAACGCGGGCGGATACCATCCCATCGCGCGAGGCGGGATCGAACGGATTTTGGCCGGGTAGGTCGTAAAACTGAGGGACTGCCGGGGACCTGGTCCGGAACCGGTCTTCCTTGTCAAAGAGTGACTTTCGACTTTGCTACGTGGGAGCGGTAGCAGGCGTCGACAACTTGCAGGGTGGCCAACCCGTCCGCGACGGTCACCGGAGGCGGCGAGCCGTTCCGGATCGCGGCGTGCCAATCCTTCAGCAAAGGCGGCAGGGTCGGCACCGCGGCAGAGATATCAAATGTCTTCTCCTCGGCACCTCGGCGCAGGATGATTCCTCCGCTCTGGTAATCGGCCAGCAACTGGCCATCTTCCCCAACGGCCTCCAGCCAGCACCCCCGCGATTGGGTGTACTTGCTGACTTCGAGGCTGGCCCAGCAGCCGTCGGTCAGGACGGCTCGCGCGAGGAAGAGGTCTTCGACCACTGGATTCAGCACTTGCTGCTGGCGCGAATCCACTGCCACAAATTCCTGCCCAGTCAAAAAGCGCACCGTATCAAACAGGTGCACCCCCGTCAGCAGCACCGAGCCGCCTATGGTTTCGTCTGGATTCCGCTGCCAGGCCAGCGTCGTGGGGGCCAGGCGCTGGGCCAAGCGCACCAGATGGACCCGGCCCAACCGGGGCATTAGCTCGCGGACCTTCAGGATCACAGGATTCCAGCGCAGGGCCTGGGCGACCATGAGCGGATGCGGCGCAGCTGCGGCCAGTTCAACCAACCGCTCGGCTTCGCCGAGCAAACCAGTCATGGGCTTTTCCAACAGAAGCGGCTTACCCGCCGCCAGGACCGCCTGCGCCAACTCGAAATGTGAAGACGGCGGCGTGCAGACAATTACTCCGTCAACCTCCGGATCCGCTATCAGGTCTTCCGGCGCCTGGTGGTAACGGCACCCGTGCTGGGCGGCCAGTTTTCGGCCGGCCTCCGTGCTCCGTCGGCACAGCGCCGTCACGGTCAGGCCGGGCACATCCTGCCGCCCGTGTCGTACATAGCGTTCGCCATGGGCGCCGGCGCCGATCACTCCGATGCGGAAATCCATGGTCTGGTCCGTTTCTGGCAAAAGAGCTCCGCCGGTGTGGTCACGCATGCGCGCGCCCGACTCTGTCTTCAACGTCCTTCCGGAACGGATTCTAACATGAAAATGCTCTCCATGACAAAACCTCCCCTGATCCCGGTGGCCCTGGTTTGGACCTTCCTCCTCCTGGTGGCGGGAAGTCCTGCGGTCGCCCAGGTCGATGATTTCATCGTCATCAACGAGGTACTGGCCGGCCCGGTCAGCGACTGGAACGGCGACGGCACCGTCGATTTCAAGAACGACGAGTGGATCGAAATCCTGAACAATGGGTCCGACCCGCTCGACCTGACGGGCTACTTCCTGCGGGACATTCTGGGCGAGGAACCCCACCTCGGGCTGTCCGGTGTCCTGGACCCGGGTGAAACCGCGGTTTTCTACGGCTCCGACGCCGTCGCGTGGCAACAGGAAATGGGTTTGACGACCTCTGGCCTCAGTCTCAACAACTCGGGTGATTTGGTGCAGCTGCTGAGGGCCTACCAGGGCCCGGAAGGCCCGGAGTTGGAGTTGATGTTCGCCATATCCTACGACGACCATGAAGGTGATGGCGACCGTTCCTGCGGTTTCAACAGCGAGATGGACGACTGGATCCTGTTCGATGCGCTCAACCCCTACGGTGGCGACCAGGATCCGGTCGGCACCGGGTGCTTGCCTTCTCCGGGGTCTGCCAATCTATGCCAAAGCCAAGTGGCGGTCGAAGACCGTTCCTTCGGGGAGGTGAAGGCTATTTTCCGTTGATCAAGCTGCTCTGACCCCCTGCCGGGCCGTCCCCGTGACCCGGCGCCAGGACGGGCCGGGAAAGGAGATCCGGCTCGTCCTGTTTGGGGAGTGATCTCCGCAATTCCCACCCTCGGCAATTTCCCGCTGTTCGGCCCAAACCGGTTGATTTTCCTTTAACAATTCACCTTGTTCCTGTAATCTGGGGCATCGCCTAGACAACCTGTTTCAGGGTCCCCGATGCGGAATTCCCATGAATTTTCAGGAGTAGAGATGCATCTCAACGAAAACCAGAAAATGATTCGGCAGATGGCCCGGGATTTTGCCGTATCCAGGCTTGCTCCCATCGCCCAGGAGATCGACCGGACAGGCAAATTCCCAGAGGCCACCGTCAAGGAAATGGGGGAGCTGGGTTTCCTGGGACTGACTGTTCCCGAACAGTATGGCGGCGTGGGTGCGGACATGACCAGCTATGCCTTGGTGGTCGAGGAAGTATCCCGGGTATGTGGCAGCCACGGTCTTACCGTCGCGGCCCACAACAGTCTCGGCTGCTGGCCCATCGCGGCTCTGGGCACTGAGGAACAAAAGAAGAAATTTCTGCCTCCGGCCGCCGCCGGGGACTCCCTGCTCTCCTTCGGCCTGACCGAAGCCGGGGCCGGCAGCGACGCCGGCGGCACCCGCACCACAGCCGTCCGGGACGGGGACGACTGGGTGCTCAACGGCACCAAGATGTGGATCACCAACTCCCACTACGCCGGGGCGCTGATCATTACGGCCAAGACCGACCTCGAGGCGAAGGGCAGCCACGGCATCAGCGCCTTCATCGTTCCCACCGACACCGCGGGCTTCACCGTGGAGAAGAAGGAAGACAAACTGGGTTTGCGGGCTTCCGACACCGCGCCCTTGACGCTCGAGGATGTGCGCATACCGGGTGAGTACCTGCTGGGTGCCGAGGGCGAGGGCTTCAAGTATTTCATGATGACGCTGGACGGCGGCCGGATCTCGATTGCGGCGCTGGCCCTGGGTCTGGCCGTGGGCGCCTACAACGTTGCTCGCGCCTACGCCAAGGAGCGTCAGCAGTTCGGCCGGCCCATCGCCAGGTTCCAGGCGATCGAATTCATGCTGGCGGACATGGCCACCCAGATCCAGGCTGCGCGGCTGCTCACCTATGAAGCCTGCCGGCTGAAGGATGTCGGTGAGGATTTCGCACATATGGCGGCCATGGCCAAGCTGCACGCCA
>CBDUYZ010000317.1:0-3264 GCA_965371575.1 uncultured bacterium | reverse complement strand
GCCGTCGAAATCGGGAAGGGTGTTTCCGCCGGCGTCCGTGGCGCTGATGGTAACGTTCACCGGATCACCAGCGGTAAGGGGGCCGACAATGGTCGCGATTTCGAAATGGTGCGCGCCGGCCGGGATGACCTGGATCGCCGGGCTGGTCATGCTCTGGATCGATCCGTCGGATATGTCCGTCACGGTCAGGGTCTGGGCTCCGACGGTGGAAAGATACAGGCCGACCGAAGCTTGACCATCGCTGAGCGTGGCGGTCACCGGGGTGCTGGCGGCGGCGTCGCTCGAGGTAATGCGAATGCTGTCCGTACTCGGCAGGGGATTCCAATAGTCGTCGGTGGCATACACGGCGACGGTGAAACTCTGGGTCGCGCTCTGGGTCGCCGGATTGCCGGTCACACCTGACACGCTGCCCGGCAGGGGGTCCTGGCCGGGGACGACGATCTGGACCCGGGCCAGACTACCCGGATGCACCACGAAGGGGTTGCTCGTTCCGTTCTTGCTCGGATCGCTTTCCAGGAAGGCGTACATGTTGGCGTTTCCGCTGCTGATGTTGGTCTCATCCGCCCGGAACACCGTCACGTCTCCCGCCCAGTACCCGTTGGAAAGGGTCACGATTGCGGGCTCGATCCGGCCGACGCCGTAGCTGGTCAGCTCCTGGAGGAGCACCGATCCGGAATATCCGCTGACCGTATTCCCCCCTGGATCCACAGCGGTGATGGAGGTGCTGAAAGGCACCCCGGCGTAGGTATGTTTCTGGTTGATGACCTCAAAGACGAACCCGTTGATGACCATCACCGAAACATTTCCGGAGATCCCCGGGGGTATGGTCAAGTCGGTCTGGTCTTCCGCGGAAATCGTGAACGAGCCCGCGGCGTTGAGTATCGCAGTCAGGGAGGTTTGACCGTCCACCAGTGGCGAATTCGACGGGAGCGTTGCGCTCTCGTCGGAGGAACCGAACTGGATCACGTCGGTGATCGTATCGATCAGATACCACTGATCATCGACCGCCCGCACCCGGAACGTGAAGGGCACGCCGACGGTTTGTGCCTGGGGCGTGCCGATCTTGCCGCTGATGGTGCCCGGAGCTTCGGTTTCACCCGGCAGCAACACCTGGAGTTGCGTATAGGGACCGGCGGCGGCCAGGGTGGAGACCAGCATTATGCCGACGATCCCCATGCTCAAAATGAAAAATCTTTTTTGTAGCGACCTCACGGCGCTTCCCTTCCGGTGTAGGTCTTGATCAAGTCGTGCCGGAGCCGATTCCGGTTCGGCAGACGACAACGAGGGTCCGGAAACCCTGCGGAATCTTCCGACCCAGGAAGAACAATTTGTATGCCACATGATTGGGGTGGGTGCCGTGACGGCGGGCATCCGGCGGTAACTATGTCCAGATCAAGTAGTTAGGCTTTTTTAAAAATGAAAACGCGTTGGTGTGCCTTGGGGGGATCACCGACGAAAATCATGAAATACTTGAGGTGCGAAATGCCCCGTTCTTTCCCAGGAGTACTGATACGGCCGTATAGTTCCTCAATGTTCCTTCCTCAAAAAGGTTGATTTTCCGCGCAGGGATATGTTGGCCGCTCAATGCATATAAGGGGTTTTTCATGCAAATTCTTCCTTATGATTCCCTGGAGATTGCGAAATGCAACACTAGCAGGCTGTTGAAAAATTGTCGGATCAGTGACTCGCCGGGCCGGCCGGCGCCGCCCAGTCGGGGAAGGAGCCCGGGTCGAAGCTCAACACGGTCGGTCCAATGGCGTAGAACAGGGTGGCGATCAACAACACGCCCACGAAGTTGATGAAAAGGCCGACCCGGGCCATTTCGTGGATGCGGATGCGTCCGGAGCCGAAGACGATGGCGTTGGGCGGTGTGGCGATCGGCATCATGAAGGCGCAGCTGGCCGACAGGGTGGCCGGAATCATCAGCAGCAGCGGATTGACCTGCATTTCCATCGATAACGACGCGAGGATGGGCAGGATCATCTGGGTGGTCGCGGTGTTGGAGGTCACCTCGGTCAGGAAGGTCAGGGTCAGGCAGATCAGCCCGACCATCACCAGCGGATGCAAATCGGCCAGCGAACTGAACCTGCTGCCGATCAGGTCGGACAGGCCGCTGACCTGGAATCCCTTGGCCAGGGCGAATCCGCCGCCGAAGAGCAGGACGATGCCCCACGGCAGTTTCATGATCCCACCGGCGCCCATGATGGTGGGACTGTCCGCATCATCGCTGCGGGTGGGGATCAAGAACAGCAACAGCGCCATGAAAAGGGCGACGGTTCCATCATCCATCATGTCGGGATGGGGCATCAGCTGTGACCACCCGGGAATCGTCACCGGGCCCAGGTGCAAAGGACTCCGAAACACCCAGAGCAGGGCAGTCAGCGAAAAGATCGCCATGACGACGCGCTCCTCGTAACTGGGTCGCCCCAACCCCGCGTACTCCCGTGCGACGATGGTGCTATCCAGCGTCAAGTGCCCGGGCACACGGAAAAAGACCCGGGTCAGCAGCAACCAGACTACGACCAGCATCACCGTCGCGATAGGCAGCCCCATGACGAACCAGGAGCCGAAAGCGATGGGCTCGGCCTGCGGGAAGGAGATCTGGAAAATGCGCGCGAAGGCCAGGTTGGGCGGTGTCCCGACCAGGGTCGCCATGCCGCCGATGCTGCAGGCATAGGCGATACCCAGCATCAGGCCCAGAGTGAAGCTGTGGGTTTCGCCGCGCCCGAAGCGGGATTCCATCTGCAGAACGATGGCCATGCCGATGGGCACCATCATGATCGCCGTCGCCGTGTTGGAGATCCACATGGAAAGGAAGGCCCCGGCGATCATGAAACCCAGGATGATGCGCGAGGGTCCGCCGCCGACGATCTGGATGATGAACAGGGCGATGCGCCGGTGCAGATTCCATTTCTCCATGGCCAGGGCGATCAGGAAACCGCCCAAAAAAAGGAATATGGTGCTGTTGACGTAGAGCGGCGCCGTCGTCTGGCCCGGAAGGATGCCCAGCAGCGGGAACAGGACCATGGGCAGCAGCGCGGTCGCGAAGAGGGGAATGGCGTCGGTGATCCACCACACCGCCATGAGAATCGCCACGGCGGCCATGCGGGTGGTCAACGGGTTGCCCGGGGCGAGATCCAGGAATATGATTGTCGTCAGGAACAGGAACGGCCCGAGGATCAGTCCCACTTTCTGCATCCGGCTGAGCCGTGGGCGCAGTGCCTTGTCGTTCATGGACAGGGTCCTTGCCGTGTAGGTATAGCA
>CBDUYZ010000316.1:0-3265 GCA_965371575.1 uncultured bacterium | reverse complement strand
AAGGTCACCGTGTCCTCAAGGACCGGCACCACGTGGCTGCCGTCACTGGAATAGAGTTTGGATTCGATGGTCTGGATGCGATGCTGGGAACAACCGGAAAAAATGAGGATTGAAACAACGGCAAAATACAACAGCCGATACTTCATGAAGTAGCCCCCTCGGCGAACGCGATGGTTATTGCAAGTGAGATCAGTTTAGGGAATAGACCCGGTCTTGACAAGCTTACCGCCGATCCAACTCCTGGATCTCGCTGAGGGTCAGAAATTCGTATCCCGCAGCCTTCAACTCAGGGATCAGCTCGTCCAGCAGCGGTACGATGTAATTCCTTTCCGGACCTCCCTCGTGCAGAACGATGATCGCGCCGGGAAATACCCGGTCCATGACCATGCGCCTGATCAACTCGGGCTTGCGCAATTTGTTATCGAAGGGATAGATCGACCCCAGGCAGCAGCGGTAACCCTGGTCGTGGGCGATCTTCACCATGTCCGGCGAGAACCAGCCCGAGCCGGGTCGGCACCACTTCGTTGCCCCGAACGGTCCGATCTGCTGCGCCATCGTACGCAGCTGTTGCGCGAATTCCTCGTCCGAAAGCAGGATGGTGGCCTCGTCCCGGGTCAGGTGGTTGCCCAGTTCATGGCCCGCCGCCTTCATGCGTGCGATGATGCCTTCGTTGCCGCCGATATGCTGGCCGAGCACGAAAAAGGTCGCTTTTACCTGGTGTTCAGCCAACACATCGAGAATGCGGGGCGTCAGGGAACTGTCCGGCGCGTCATCAATGGTGAGCGCCAGCACCTTGGCTGAGGTTTCCACATAGAATAGTACTTCGGGGTTGCTGGCGGCGAGCTGGCGCAGCAGGAAACGCGGCTGGAACCAGAACAACCCGCCCACCACCAGCGCCACCAGCAGGACGCCCATCGAGGGCAGGTATATCCTGCGTCGGAACAGGAATTTCGTGACGGATTTCATCGTCCCGGTCCCTGGTTCACTTGATGAGGTTTTCCTGCAACGTGCCGTAGGGTGTGGTTCCGTCTATCGAGTAGTGATGCTTCTTTACCTTACCCTGTTCGAGTTGGAGTAATCCCGCTCGCTCGAGCTGCCTGGGAATCTTCTTGGGAAAGGCCTGGGGATTCTCCCTGAGGTACCGCACGGCGGCCGGTGCCCGCAGGAAAATTCCCTTGAGGTCCGTGTCGGCCAGTTCAGTCATCCATTTCTCCTGGCTGCCCAGATCCGGGAGCATGCGATGATCTAGGTCCAACCCGTCGGTGTGACCAGCGGCGACCAGCCGGTCCACCGCCACGTTGATGGTATAGAGAGCCATGGTGGCGCAGGATCGCAGCAGGGTCTGGTAGGCCAGATCCCGGTCCGGCAGGTTGATGCGTGTATCGCTGATCACGTTTTTGGGCGCTACCACCTCGCGCAGTTCTTCCCACTCGGCCAGGCTGCCGTCCGCTTCACTGTCTGTTTGCGGAGCCTGGCTCGCCCACTCGTCTTCACCCTGTTGCATGATCTTCGAGACCGCATGCCTGGCCACCCCGTCACACAGGGCCAGGTTCGTCTTCAGCAGTTCGACAAGCCCGGCCTGCCCGTTGGGCAATCGCAGCCGGTAGCTGAACCAGTCGCGGTGTCCGAGGGCGTCGTCAAGAAACCGGGTGGGCCCGGAAAAGGCCCGGGGCGTCAGCAGGTAGGCCGCCGGATCCATGCCGGTCATGACGTCGTAACCCTCGTCGGGGGGCCGCCAGGCTTCCCAGCTGAAGACCAGGTCCCGGACATAGCTGTCGCTGCCCATCTCCGCATCGCCGTAATTGAGCAGCTCGACCGGCTGATCAGCGGCGAACACGAACCTCAGCTGACCGTGCTGGATCAGTCCTTCCTTCCCGATATTGTCCAGGGGCAGCAGGGTGAATTCGGCGGCTTCGACCCCGCTCAAGGGAATTCGGGCCGAACAGAAAACCGTCGTGCCGTCGACCGGGTTTCCCCCGTGGTTCAGGTTGTGGATGATGACGAAGGGATCATCATCCTCGGGCCGGCTGGCCTCCCAATCGATCATGACCGGCGCCATGGCCGCGGCATAACCGCCGGGCAGGATGTCCACGGCCGTGCGCAGCCGCATGGGCACATCCAGTCGGTGGACCCGGGTCAGGAGCTGCTCGGGGGTCAGGGTTCGCATCTTTTTCGGGATCGCCATGCCGGAATATTCCTTTTCCTGGGAACTCAACACGTAAATGAAAGCAGCGACCGCCATGACCAGTACGGGTAAGACGATTCTGCGCATGGGCGTCCCCCTTTTCATTCCTTGGTTTCCAAATCACTCACGGCCTTGTCCAGAGCCGCCTCGGTCGCCTCGAATCCCGCATCGACGGCCTCGGCATACCGGGAAAAATCTTCGGTCTTGAGATCGGGATCAAGCCGGGGCCGCACCAGGACCTCGGGTGGATTGAGCGCTAGCCGGGTTTCGGTCAGCATGGCCGCCGGGATATCGAAGGCCTTCATGAAAAGTTCGAAGGCCAGGGGTCGCTTTTTCCCCTTGATGATGTCCTTGGCCCTGTCCATCGCCGATTCCTCCAGGGGAACACGGCGGTTGGACGGCGCGGCCACATCGACCGCAAGAACCGGAGCGTTGGTCAGCGAGCGGATCACGTCCACCGGCAGGTTATTGAGAAGCCCTCCGTCGATCAGATAGCGATTACCGTGCGGTTCGGGGCTGATGATGCCCGGAATGCTGCTGGTGCCCCTCAAGGCCGGATGGAGCGGACCCTCGGTGAAAACCGCCAGTTTCCCTTCCTGCAGATCCACCGCGGTCACCGCCAGGGGAATTCCCAGTTCCTCGAAGGTTTCAGGCAGATATTTCTCCATCTGGTGGGCCATGCCTCTGCCGCCGATGAGGGATCCCATCTTTCCCATGTCCAGCAGGTTCCAGGGTTTGATTTCAGATATGATGTCCAGGATTCGCTTGTGGTCATTTCCCGAGGCGATCAGGGCACCCACGAGACCGCCCATGGAACAGCCGGCGATGGCCACCGGTTCAAGACCCCGTTTCTCCAGAGATTTCAAGACACCGATGTGAGCGAAGCCCCGGGCGCCGCCGCCGCCGAGCACCAGACCGATTTTCATGGAAATTCCCTTTCGCGATATCGTTCCAGACAACCCGTCAAACCAACTATAGTCGTGATATCACAACCGGACAACGAGCAAAGAAAAAGGACCAGGTCCTCGACGGAGGAGGTATCCCGGTCCCTAGCAGGCTGTTGAAAAACTGGGCTCGGTC
>CBDUYZ010000315.1:0-3289 GCA_965371575.1 uncultured bacterium | reverse complement strand
CTGCTCGCAAGTGCAAGCCTGCGCGGCCGAGCCCAGTTTTTCAACAGCCTGCTAGTGCGGGTCGTTCACCAGTTCGCTCAATGTCTGGAATCGGTAGCCGGATTCCAGCAGTTCGTCCGTGATGAGGTCGATGGCCGCCAGGGTCTGGCTGCGGTCCACCCCGATGCGCCAGCCTCCGTCATGCATGATGATGATGGCCCCGGGCTCGATGCGCCGGTGCACCCGGCGCACGATTGTATCAAGGCCCGGCTGCCGGGAATCCTGGGGGTGGACGCTGCCGATCACCGGTTCATAGCCCAGTTGACGGGTTACCTCGAGTACCTTGTCGTTGAACCAGCCCATGGGCGGCCGCATGAAGCGCGGCCGGCGACCGGTGACGCCCTCGACCAGATTGCCGCAGACCTGCAATTCGCGACGAATGATCGCCCTGGGCAGGAACGACAGAGGCACATGATGGTCGCCGTGGTTCCCTATTTCATGGCCTGCTTCGGCTGTCTGTTTCAGGAGGTCCCGGAACCGACGCACCCGCCGGCCGACCACGAAGAAGGTGGCCTTGATCCCCTTGCTTCCCAGTATTTCGAGAAGCAGGGGGGTATTGTGGGGATTGGGACCATCGTCGAACGTCAGGGCCAGTCTCTTTTCGGTTGTCGTCACCTGGCAGACCAGCTTTTTGCCTAGATATTCCCTCACCGAGGCGATGTCCAGCATACTGGGACTCACGATTCCTCCTCGATGGCGCGCAGGTACCGTTGCATGGCGAGATCCAGGTTGCGTACCAGGCGGCGGCGCTCGAGTCTCAGTTCCTGGACCCTGAATCCGAGTCTGAATTCCAGGCCGGCGAAACGAAGCATGCGCCGACGTCTTTTCATGTAACGAAAATATTCACGGGCGAACAATCCGGCCAGGGGAAGCCCGATGCCGGCAACAATGGAGGCGGCCGTCCCGAAAACGCGAAAAGACACCGTCAGCAGGGCTGCGTACCAGACCAGGAACAGGATCGCGCCGACGCCGAACTGGACCTGATGGATCTTGGTCCGGTCGGGTGCGATTCGGCTGCCTAGCCAGGCGGTCAAACGGTAGGGGAGCCAGTTTCCCACCAGGCCGAACAGGGCCCAGGGCAGGCCCGCGAGTCCCCCGATCACCAGGCGCCACAGCTCACCCCGCACGAGGGGGCCCTCCTCCTCGCGCAGCATATCGTCCCTCAGCTTCAGGAGGTGGCGTTTGGCATTGTACCCCTTCATCTGGCGTGCCAGCCGCCAGATGACATCAGGGCTGCGCTCGTGGTAGTAACTCAGACAACGGGCGATTTCCGCGGTGACGGCCTGATCACGCTGATAAGCCGATTTTCCTGGAATTTTCAGGTCAGCACGGGCAAGCAGATCATCCTTGAAGATCTTTTTCACATCGAGAACAAACGTTTCATACTCGGACTGTTCAACGTTGACGACTTCGCGGCGCAACCGTTCCTGAAGCAGATCCGTCAGCCTGTTCACGGTTTCGGTGGGGTCTTCTTCGTATTGCGAGCGCCACTGTGCCGGCACGATGGGTTCCCCGAACTTGACCAGTACCCGGCTGCGGAACCGTGAACAGCTCTCGAAATTCAGGCCGACCGGGACCAGGGTCAGGCCGAGATTCCAGCCCGCACTTTCCTCGGCACCCAGCGCGATGCGGGCCGTGCCGGTTTTGAGCTTCTGGACGCGTCGCTCCTCGGCGCTGGTTCCTTCGGGGAAGATCCCGATGGCCCCACCTTCGTCCAGGATTTCGTAACAGGCGGAAAACATGGTGAGGTTCTTGTCGGAGGACCCCTCGACATCTTTGGGGCGATACACGGGAATGACCCCGCTGTTGCGCATGAACCAGGCCTGCAGCCGGTTCCGGAACAATCCACTGTGGGCCACGAAGTGGAGCATGCGGTCGGCGGCCAGCCCCAGAACGAGACTGTCGGTGATGGAATGCGGGTGGTTGGACGCGAAGATTATCGGTCCGCCCGTCGGCGCCCGGGACCGGCCGACCACTTCAATTTCCTTGAAGTAGGCGCGCATGCCCAACCGGACGATGTTGCGGTTGATCCGGTAGAGCAGAGGGTCGCCCATGGCTGACTAGGACCCGTCCGGCAATCTGTAACCGGCTGTGTGCAATTGCTCCAGGTCTGTTGTGGGCCGGGCCGGATCCAGGTGCTTCGCCAGGAACTTGTAGATCTTCAGCCGGATCTCCTTGGCCTCTTTGCCGTCGAGTCGGTCGAAGCTGTGGCCGCCGGGTACATCTTCGAAGATCTCGTATTCGAACTCCTTGCCTTCGGCCTTCAGTGCCTTGATCAGATTCTCCACTTCGAGCACGTTGACGTCCTCGTCGTTGGTGTTGGTGTGGATCAGCAGGGGCGTCTGTAGCTTCTCCGCGTTCCACGCCGGTGAGCGCCGCTTGTATTCCTCGATGTTGTCGATCACCGGTTCACCGATGTGGTAGTCGGCCGAATACAGGGCGCGGTACTCGTCATCGAGATACCCCAGCCGTGCGATCAGGTCGCTGACCGGAACGCCGGCGTAGACGCATTGGTAAGCGTCGGGGTGGGCGAAGACGTTCATCAGGCCTATCAGGCCCCCATGGCTCCATCCGATCATGCCGACCCGACCGGCGTCGATGAAATCGTAGTTCTCGATCATGTAGGCACGGGAGGCGTGGTTGTCTTCGGTCTCGAGCCCGCCGTAGTCGATGTTTTCGTAGACCCCGCGTCCATAGCCGGTGCTGCCGCGGTATTCCGGGGCCACGATGGCGTAACCCTGGGCCAGCAACTCCCTTACGATATGAATGTAATAGGTTGAGAAGTCGGCGTGCACTCCGCCGTGGGGGAAGACCAGCAGGGGTGTCTTTTCCGAAGTGTCGAGATCACGGGGAAAGAAGATGTAGGCGTAGAATTTCAGGGGATTGCCGGCCCCGATGGCCGTCGCGCTCTCTTCCTTCCAGCGGGGGGGACCGTACAGGCGAACCTTGTCGATGACCGCCACATCGCCCAACCGGTCGAACCAGAGTCCATCGTCCACCTTCTTTTCCAGGATGTCCAGGCGGTGACCGAAACCGTCCAGGGTCTTGCTGATGCCGTCGAGTTGGGCGGCGATGCTCTCAAGGGTCGGAGATGGCGTTGATTCATCCGCCAGGGCACCCGCCCCGAAAACGATCATCAGGGCAAGTGCCAACAGAGTTTGAATCAGGTTGGGGGATTTCATCACTTGGCCTTTCGGTTAATACCCGGCCGCCTGGCCGTCCTTGCGTGACTCCGAGGCGCCATAGTACA
>CBDUYZ010000314.1:0-3308 GCA_965371575.1 uncultured bacterium | reverse complement strand
TGGTAGCGGCTCAGGGATTCGAACCCCGGACACTCGGATTATGATTCCGATGCTCTAACCAACTGAGCTAAGCCGCCACCGGTGCCATCCAGATCCGGAAACAGCCCAAGGGCCTGCTTTTCCGGGCAGGAAGGCAATTTATCCAATCAGAGGATTCTTGTCAAGAAACCCGGATCCGGCTATTCTGCGGTGCATGGGGAATAATATATTCAAACAATACCCTCCGCCGGCGGGTACGGTGGTCGAGCGTGATGATGCCCACCTCGGTTCCCTGGACGGCAGGGTGGTGGCACTGATCGGCTACGGCACCATGGGCCGTGCCCACGCCCTGAACCTCAGGCGCTGCGGGGTGGAGGTGGTCATCGGCGCCAGGTCCGGTGCGGATTCGGGTGACGAAGCCAGGCGCACCGGCTTTGACGTGCTTCCGGTGGGTGAAGCGGTCGCTGCGGGCGATGTGGTGATGCTGATGCTGCCGGACGAGGCCATGGCGGCGGTTTATGCCCAGGATATCGCGCCTAACCTCGAGCCGGGCGCCGCTCTGGGGTTCGCCCACGGATTCGCGGTGGCCTTCGATCAGATCAGGCCCGATCCGGGTCGACCCTGCTTTCTGGTCGCGCCCAAGGGACAGGGCGATATGCTCGCAGAGGCCCATGCCGTCGGTGGAGGCGTGCCGGGCCTGCTGGCGGTGACGGAAGATTCCCCGCCGGAAACCTGGGACCTGGCCGTGTCCTATGCCCTGGCGGTCGGTTGTCTTGTCGGGGGCGGTTTCGTGACCACCTTCCGGGCCGAATGCGTGAGCGACCAGTTCGGCGAGCAGGTGGTCCTTTGCGGCGGGGTGATCGAGCTGATCAAATCGGCCTTCGACGTCATGGTGGAGGCGGGTTACGATGAGATCAACGCCTACTTCGAGTGCGTGCACGAGTTGAAATTGATAACCGACCTGTTGCACAGACAGGGTATCGACGGCATGCGGCAGCGGATCAGCGGGACTGCCGCCTATGGAGGGCTGACGCGGGGGCCGCGCGTGATCGATGATCGGGTGCGCGGGATCATGAAACGGATCCTGTCAGAAATCGAATCGGGTGAATTCGCGGAGGAATTTCTGCTTCATTCCCGGGGTACGGAAAAGCTGGCCCGGACCGAAGCGGAAAGTCCGTTGGCCCGAACCGGGCGAAAAGTCCTGCCGCGGCTTCATCCGGATGAGTCCACTGACTGAAAACAAGGAGCATACCGACCATGAACGATTCATTTTTCGGCCGGCTCAAAGATCTATTCACCAATCCGGGACGTCTCATGGAAAACGTGGGTGACAATCCCCGTTGGTGGCAGCCGGGTCTTTTGATCTTCATCGTCATGATCGGGTTTTCCTGGCTGACACTGCCCATTTCCGCCCCGGAACAGGCGGAGTTGATGCGTGACTCACGGCTCATGCAGATGGTGCCCGAAGAGGCAGCGAACCAGCAGTACGAAGATGCCCTGGATATTTCCCCGGACAAGCGGCTCACCCAGTCGGGCATCGCTGGATTCACGACCTGGCTCATGGTCCTGATCTTCGGCTTGATCCTGGGATTTTTCGTGCGTCTGGGCGGCGGTGTCGGTTCCTTCAAACAGGCCCTGGGCATCGTGTCCTGGGGAGCCATTCCGGTTTTCACAATCAATTCCCTGGTCAAGCTGCCCCTGATCATCCAGACCGAGTCCGTCTTCAAGGTCAATATCGGCCTGGCCGCCCTGCTGCCGGGAGCCGAACCCGGGTCCGGCCTGTTCCAGACCCTCATGACCTACGGTGATTTCTTTACTTGGTGGGGACTTTTCCTGCTCGTGGTCGGTTTCGAAAAAGTGTTCAAGATCAGCCGCTCGGCCGCGGTCCTTTCGGTGCTGCTGCCCTGGATATTGCTGTCGGCCATTCCCCTGGCGTTGAGCATAATCTTCATGTAGGCGTTCCGGCGAGGAGTTGCAGAGTGAAAAAGAAGGTCATTATTCCCTTGGCGGCGATCGTTCTGGTCGCGGTGGTGGTTTCCATTCTCAGGTCAGGGGACAAGGCGGAGGCCAAGGTCGAAGTCAAGCGGGTCGAGCAGAAGGACCTGACGGACATCGTCATCTGCTCCGGCACCATCCAGCCCAAACGCAAGGTCGATGTCAGCGCCAACGCCATGGGCACCATCGTGCATCTGGCTGTGGTAGAGGGCCAACAGGTTCGACAGGGTGACCTGTTGATGGAGATCGACCCCTCCGAATACGCCGCCGCGGTCAAGGCTCTCGAAGCCGCCATAAATTCCTCCCGGGCGGAGCTGAAACTGGCCGAGGCCTCTCTGGATAAGGCCATCCAGGACCAGGGACGGGCCGAGGAACTGTTCGAGGAGCAACTCGCCTCCGAGGAACAGCTCGTCACCGCGCGGACCAACGCACGCATCGAACAGGCTCGGGTGGAAGCGGCCAGCCACCGCATCACACAGTACGAGGCGAACCTCGCCAAGGCCCATCATGACCTGACAAAGGTGACCATCACCGCGCCCATGACGGGGGTGATCACGCGTCTGAACGTGGAAGAGGGAGAAAACGCCATCATGGGCACGCTCAACAACCCGGGCACCGTGCTGCTGGTCATCGCCGATCTGGGCACCATGGAGGCATGGGTCGAAGTGGACGAGACCGAAGTGGTCAAGCTCGCCCACGGGCAGGCCGCCCGGGTGGATATCGACGCCTTTCCTGACCTGGAATTCACGGGCGAGGTGACGGAGATCGGTAACAGCCCCCTGCGTGTGCGCACGGGGGCCAGCCGCGAGGCCGTGGACTTCGAGGTGAAGATCACTCTGGACGGAACGCTGCCGAATATCCGGCCGGGCCTGTCAGCCAAGGCGGAGATCACAGTCGCCGAACGACACGAAGCCCTCGCCGTGCCCCTGGGCTCGGTCACCGTGCGGGAATGGCCCCTGAATGATGACGATATCCGCCGCTACTCCGGCAGACGGGCCCGCAAGCAGAAAGCCGCTCTGGCGGAACTCGGATTCGGGGAAAGCGGGGCAGACGGAGACACTACCGGTGCGGAGACTGCGGACACCGATCGTGAGGAGACCGAGGGCGTCTTCGTCCTGATGGATGGTTTCGTGAAGTTCGTGCCCGTGGAGATAGGTATCACCGGTGAGGATGACTTCGAGATTTTGAGCGGTCTGACCGCGGGCCAGAGGGTTGTCACCGGGCCCTTCCGTATCCTGAGACAGCTGAAGGATGGGGCCCAGGTCGAGGAATTGGACCGCAAGGGCAGGAAGGCTGCTCGGTCGGACAATGGAGAAACGGAAGACTGATGAATC
>CBDUYZ010000313.1:0-3326 GCA_965371575.1 uncultured bacterium | reverse complement strand
GCTGGATCTGGTTCTGGACGGTCTGCGTTCGGCCGCCGGCGGCCTGGGGCTAGATGCCCGCTTCATCGACGGTGTGCCGACAGCCCTGAGGAAACCGCTGAGCGGCAGCGGAGCCCGCGGCATGATGGTCGAAGCCATGCAGACCCACGGCGCCGATTCGTTTGCCGGCCGCCTGGCCAGCGTGATCCAGGGCAGCACCGAAACGACCTTCTATGTATTGGCTGTCTACTTCGGGGCGGTGGGCATCAAGCGCAGCCGCCACGCCGTGATCTGCGGGCTGACCGCCGATCTGGCCGGGGTCACCGCAGCCATTCTGGTGGCGTATTTCTTCTGGGGATAGGTCTGACTGGCGGCCTGTGGCCAGGTAAGATCATGCCCGGCTTCCGCAATGCCGCCTTCCCGTTCGTGGCGATTTGTGACATTCTTGTCTTGATTGGAGCTTCGCGATTACAATTCAGCGGCTCAATTTCCATGCGGCAGGTTCGAGTTTGTTGAGCGCCATTTTCTTCTTTTGCATCCTGACGCTGGTGTACGTGTACGCCGGCTACCCCCTGCTGGCCCGCCTGCTGGGCGGCATGGTGCGCCACAGGGTCTGGGCTGCGGAGCCCGGCGAACATCTGCCCACCATCACGGTACTGATCGCCGCCTACAACGAAGCGGCCCACATCGAAGCCACCGTCCGCAACAAGCTCGAGCAGGACTACCCCGCAGACCAACTGGACATCATCGTGATCTCCGATGAATCCGACGACGGCACAGACGACATCGTTGCGGGCATCATGGCCGGAAGCGGCGACCCGCACGTCAGATTGATCCGCCAGGAGCCCCGCGCCGGCAAGACCAGTGCCCTGAACCTCGCCCTGCCCGAGGCCGCGGGTGAGATCATCGTTTTCAGCGACGCCAACTCGCTCTACGCCTCGGACACCCTCAAGAACCTGGTCGCCCCGCTGGCCGACCCCGAGGTGGGTTACGTGACCGGCCGCATGGTCTACAAGGCGCCCGACGGTTCGCTGACCGGCGAGGGCTGCTCGGCCTACATGCGGTACGAGAACAATCTGCGGGCCTGGGAAACCGACCTGGGTTCGATCGTGGGCGTGGACGGAGGCGTGGATGCCATGCTTCGTTCCATCTACCGTGCCATGAACGACGACCAGTTGCCTGATTTCGTGCAGCCGTTGACCGTGCGCGAACAGGGCTACCGTGTGGTCTACGAACCGCGTGCGCTCCTGTATGAAGACGCCCTCGCCGACGCCGACGACGAATTCCGTATGCGGGTGCGCGTCGGCCTGCGCGCCTTCCACGCGCTGAAGGACAAGGCCGCGCTGCTGAATCCCTTCACCTACGGCCTGTTCGCCTGGCAGCTCTGGTCACACAAGGTACTGCGCTACCTGGCCTTCATGTTCATGGCCGGGGCTCTGGTCAGCAATCTGATCCTGTCATTCCGGCCGGAATATTCCCCGAGCTGGAGCCTGCTGATGGTCGGCCAGATAATCTTCTACGCGATGGCCCGCTACGGCCACACCATGAACCGCCACGGCCGGCAGCCGCCCCGCCTGATCGGACTGATCTACTACCTGTGCGTGCTGAACCTGGCCAGCGCCCTGGCCTTCTGGCAGTTTCTGCGGGGGCGCAAGCAGGTCACCTGGAAGCCGAGGGTCTGATGACGCGCCATGAACCCACCATCGGTGCCCCGGGTTTCCTGCGCAGGTGGCAGGTATGGGTCTCGTTGATGACCTTGCTTCTGTTCCCGTTCTTCATCCGCATCCCGCGGTCGTTGAATCATCACCCGGTCATCACGCCCATCGGCGACCAGGTGCACATCTTCCTGTTCGGGGGAATCACCTTGTTGCTCTACTGGTTCGGACCTCTGCAGGGCCGGATCTGGCGGGTGGCCCTGGTGAGCGCTGTCATGGGCGGCGCGGTGGAGTTTCTGCAGCTGTTGGTCGGCCGCCAGGCACTGTTCACGGACTTTCTGCTGGACCTGGTCGGCATCGGAATTGTGGTGAGCTTCGTCATTTGGCGGGGACACGGACGCCGGGCGGGCAAATGGGTCTTGCTGCTGCTGCTGTTGAGCATCCCGGCCCAGCTCTACTTCCTGCCGTGGCGCATATCGGCCACCTACCGCTGTCAGAACACATTCCCGGCCCTGGCGAACTTCGAGGCCTACGGAGACCGCTATCTGTGGACCTCAAACATGAAGGGCAAGCTCACCTATCCCCGGATCGCGGACACCCCCGACGGCGAAGGACACGTGTTGCGGCTGGCCGGTGGATCGGAATCCAACTGGCCGGGCGCCATCATGCGCCACTTCCCCGAGGACTGGTCCGGCTACACCGCATTGAAACTGGACGTCCGGTTGGTGGACGCCCCAGGCGACACCGTCAAGTTCGGTCTGCGCCTGGACGACTACGAGGGCATGAAGGAAAAAATCTGGGTCGCGCAATCCTTCCCGGCCACGCGGCAGTGGCAGACCTTCACCATGCCCATCGCCGATCGCCGGATGCACAACAGCGACCGCAATCTTACTCTAGAGGAAATGGACCGGTTCATCATCTACTTCTCCAAACCCCAGGAGATATGGACGATCGATATCGACAACATCAGGCTGGAATAGCACCGCGGCGGCTCTCTCTCGAGAACCGCCGCCGTTTCTTCGATATCCGGGCGAATATTACCCGTCGAAATTAGCGCTGACGAAATCCCAGTTCACGAGATTCCACCACGATTCGATGTAGGCCGGCCGCGCGTTTCTCTTGTCCACGTAGTAGGCGTGTTCCCACACGTCGATGGTCAGCAGCGGCGTGCCGACCTTCAGGGCGCTGTCGGCGTCGTCGGTGTTGACGATCTCCAGCCCGCCCGACGCGGTCTTGACCAGCCAGGTCCAACCGCTGCCGAAATTGGTGGCCGCCGACTTGCTGAACTTCTCCTTGAACTCGGCGAAGGAGCCGAAAGTGCTGCCGATGGCTTCGGCCACCGCGCCGGTGGGCTCACCGCCGCAGCCGGGGCCCATCCCGTTGAAGTAGAAGGTGTGGTTCCAGACCTGGGCGGCGTTGTTGAAGACGCCGCCGGCCGGCGCATTCTTCACGATGTCCTCGAGCGCCATTTTCTCGAACTCGGTGCCGGGGACCAGGTTGTTCAGGTTGTTCACATAGGCCGCGTGGTGCTTGTCGTGATGGTAGTCCAGGGTCTCGGCCGAGATATGAGGCTCAAGCGCGTCCTTGGCGTACGGAAGTTCAGGCAGTTCGTGTGCCATGATCGGTTCTCCTTTTTTGGGCCTTCTGGGTTTCGTGTGGGTAGCATAGTCGATGTCGGTTAATCTGTCTCCC
>CBDUYZ010000312.1:0-3341 GCA_965371575.1 uncultured bacterium | reverse complement strand
TAGCTTAGCCCGGATTATTCATGAATCGCTACGGCGATTCATGAATAATCCGGGGTACGGCCAGCGACAGCTCGTCCACTATACCCAAGATAGGGTTCTGGGACAACATTGAGCTTCAACAGCCTGTCAGGACCCGCACAGGGATTGTCTCGGTTGGCCGTTGGCAGTATGTTCACAACATTGTGACGACACGGAAACGGGGGGGCATGCTCCGATGATATTTCCACGAATCCTGCTGGTCGTGCTATGTGCCCATCTGGGCACCTCAGCCCTGGCAAGGCAATCCCCCGCGCAAGGGCCCGCGCACTGGCTGGAGGTCGGGACCGTCCAGGAATGGATGGATCTGGACGCTGTCTTCTACCGTTCACCGGAGCAAAGATCCTGGGATGGGGAACACAAGGTGGTTGCTGATCAGCGGTCACTCTACCGCCGGACCTTCCGTTACGACGCCGCGCTGCCGGCGGTGGACCTCGCATCCTGGCTGGAGCTGTCCACGGCAGACCAGGCGCGTCGCATCGATCTGGCCACCGACAAGCTGAAGATCGTTATCCGCTTCCTGAACCGCATGCGTGGCTGGACTAGAGATATCCGGTCGTCCGGAATCTCGCGCTGGGGACGGGAGAACTCGGTGGATGTTCTTCCACAGTGCATGGAGAGCCTCAACACCGCCGTGCAGCTGGATCCAGCCAATCCCTTGACCTGGCATCTTCTGGGTTACTTCTCGACCTGTGTCGGCGACGTGAAACGGGCGCAGGGGGCTTTCGCCGGTGCGGAAGAAGCTCTGGCCTTGCGACCGGATGACACCCTGCCGGAGGTTCGGCGCAGGCTGGCCCTGGACCGGGCCTGGCTGCACCGGGATCTGGGAGCTTTCGACCGTGCTCGGAACCATTTGCGGACTGCGGAGGAAATCGGACGGAAAGATCTGGAATCCACTCTTTTGTGGGGATTGATAGCAGCCCAGGCCGGTGACGAGGCTGAAGCCCGACGCCTGGCCGGTGAACTCCGCAGTGTCAGGATACCCAAGCCCAACAGCTATTCCACCAATAACCCGGAACACTGGCAGAAGGGAGCCTCGGACTTCGCCAAATCCTGGATCATGGCCCTGGTCTGGATTGACGTCGGCAACCTGGAGATGGCCCAGCTCTCCTTCAAGCAGTTTTCCTTCCATGACATATATCCCTTCGCCCACCGTTTCTGGAACGACGCCGGAGGCATCTACATGCGGACCGGGCGCCAGGAAGCCGCGCCTACCGCCTGGTATCTGGCCCATCGGTGGATACCCTACCAGCCTTTTTTCGTGCACCGGCGGTATGGCTGGGAGAACCGGGCCCTGACGGGAATCGACGGGGTGACCCTCGATTACGCCGGCTTCAACCAGTTCTACCTGGTCGGTGACCGGCTTTCCTTCGCCTGCAGGTACGCGACCGCCATGGAGACCACCGGTAGCGGAGAGGACCGCATGCTCCTGGGTGTTACCGCCATCAGGCAGCTGGAGATCTGCCGGCGGACGGGTTTCCTGCCGGGTCACGCGCTGTTGACCGAAGCGTTGGTTCATTATTTCCTGGGGGATCTCGATACGTCCCGACCCATGCTGGTCGAGGGCAAGAAATGGCTGCGTGAGCGGGGCTACAGATTGCCCAGTGCCACTTCGAACACCGAAGTCCAGGTCATTCGCAGCACGGTGATGGATGCCGGCGCCTTCCGGGATCCGAATTCCGGGCATACGATGGCAATGCTGGGCCAGGAGGATCTGGAAACGGCCTGGTTGCAGGACCCCACCGAAGACAACCGCCGCGCCCTGGGCATTTTCCTGATCCGCAACGGCGATCCGGAGCGGGGACGCGGCCTGATCCTGAACGGGGCTGTGAACGCACCCGAGGCGGCCTTTCAGGGGAAGATCACCAACGAGGATCTCTGTCTGTGTCTGGAGGCGGACCGGGCGCTGGGTGACCTGGGAACTTCTCAATACTATATTGGCGAATTGGCCCGGGGTAACGTGAATCTGCCAGGTGATACCCAGGTGTGGGCCCTGGTGGGTTTTATAAGTATTGATCACGGCGATCTGGCGGGCGGCCGGTTGGCCCTCGAGAAAGCATCGGAACTCGATCCGGACAATTACGGTTTGAAACAGCAGTTGGCGAGACTGGAAAATAAAGAAGGGATGTAACAATGAGTTCAGGGGCATTGAAGAATTATCGCGCGGTTGGCGGGGTCGGGATAGGCCTGGCAATCCTGCTGACGCTGGTGACCACCGGGGCTTTGGCCTGGGAGCAACCGTCCGAATGGCCGGAGATCGGTACGGTCAGCAAGTGGCGCCAATACAACACGATGTTCTACCGGATCTATGAAGACGCGCCCTTCCTTGACCAATCCCAGTTCAAGCTGAACCAGGTCAAGGAATATGCAAAAACCAATGAATACAACGGGAAGATGGATGGCATCGGCCTGGAAACATTCCTGACAAAGGACGCTGATGAACAAAAAAAGCGCCGCAAGCAGGCGGCCAAGGAACTGAAATTCCTGGCGGATTTTCATCAGCGCATCCAAACCCAGGTTCAGCGGACCAAACAACCTGATCAGGGCTCGGGTTGGGGCGTCCTGATCAACGACATGACGGTCGTCGGGGACTGCCTCGGAAAGCTCAGGACCGCCGTGCTTCTGGATCCTTCCAATCCCTACGCCTGGCATGTCCTGGCCTATTTTTCCAGCATTGTCGGTGATCAGAACCGCGCGGCTACCTCGCTGAACGGCGCCCAGCTCGCCCTGGCCCAGATTCCCGCCGACCAGTTGACGGAACTTCGCGCGGAAGTCGCTCTGGACCGGGCCTGGCTGCAGCGTGACCGGGGCAATTTCGAACCTGCCATGATCAGCTTGAAGGCCGCGGTGGATTTCGGCGCCAAGGGCACGGAACCCAGATTGCTGCAGGGACTCATTGCCGCCGGGACGGGGGAAACGCAAAAGGCCGTGGAGATAGCCACAGCCCTGCGATCGGCTGAAGTCCGGAGCTTCCCGCCGACCCTCCAGTCCACGAGTTTCTCTCCCGAACTGAGCAACGTTGAGGCCTGGCGGAATAGGACTTCCAACTACCTGCAGAGCTGGATCCTGGCCTTTACCTGGCTCCACGAAGGCAACACCGACATGGCCGGGGCGGCCTTCGGCAAGTTCGCCATCAATGACCAGTATCCCTACGCTGAGCGCTTCTGGAACGACGCCGGGCGGATCTACGAGATCACCGGTCGCCGGTCCCAGGCTCACCGGGCCTGGAGCATGGCCCGCATCAACAACCCGTACATCGTGTATTTGGTTTACAAACCCTACGCCATTGAGCTGGGTAAACTCAC
>CBDUYZ010000311.1:0-3350 GCA_965371575.1 uncultured bacterium | reverse complement strand
GAGCACTTTCATCGAGGCGCTCGGAACAGGCCTGACCGGTTGCGGCCACCAGGTCGCCGTCACGGCGGTCGATCCTTCCAGCAGCCTGACCGGAGGCAGTATTCTCGGCGACAAGACCCGCATGGAAAAGCTTGCGGCCGATCCCAACGCCTTCATCCGGCCCTCGCCGACCGGCGGCACCCTGGGCGGCGTGGCCCGCAAGACCCGCGAGACCATCATGCTCTTCGAGGCGGCGGGATTCGACGTGATCCTGGTCGAGACGGTCGGCGTGGGACAGAGTGAGATCCAGGTCCGGTCCATGGTCGACTTCTTCCTGCTGGTTCTGCTGTCCGGGGCCGGGGACGAACTGCAGGGCATCAAGAAGGGCGTGGTGGAGATCGCCGACGCCATACTTGTGAACAAGGCCGATGGCCAGGGCCTGTCGGCCGCCCGGCGCGCCCGTTCCGAATTCGAGAGGGTTCTGCACTACCTGCGCCCGGCCACCGAAGGCTGGTCCACCGGGGCCTTCAACTGCTCCGCCGCCACCGGTGAGGGCATAATGGAAATTTGGGCCGTGGTGGAGAAATTCGCCGAACTGACGCGCGGATCCGGCGTGTTCGACCGGCGCCGCGCCGAACAGGAACAGGCGTGGGTTCGGGCCCTGGTCCGCGAAGGGCTGGAGGATCTGTTCCGCTCCCACCCGGGTGTCCCTGAACAGATGGCGGTCCTCGAGCAGCAGGTGGCCCGGGGTGAACTGCCGGCCACCACGGCGGCCCAAAAGCTGCTGGATATGTTCCGGAAAGACCGGTCACCCTCGACCCGGGAACCGAACCATGAATGAAATGAATGCCGCGACACTGCCGATCGTCTCACTGTTCGACACCATGACCGGCAAGAAACAGGAACTGAAGACCCTCGAGCCCGGCCGCTGCGGAATCTACTGCTGCGGGCCGACGGTCTACGGTCTGAGCCACCTTGGCAACGCCCGGGCCGCGCTGGTTCCGGACGTGATGGTGCGCTTCCTGCGGCACCAGGGCTACGACGTGAAGTATGTGCGCAACATCACCGACATCGACGACAAGATCATCAAACGCAGCCTTGAGGAGGGCATTCCCGCGCGGGAGGTGGCGGACAAGTATGCCGCCGAATACAAGCGGGACATGACCGACCTGAACATCCTCGCTCCAGATGTAGAGCCCCGGGTCAGCGACCACATTCCGGAGGTCGTGGACCTTGTGCGGAGCCTGATCGACAAGGATCTGGCCTACGAGGTCGAGGGTGATGTCTACTACCGGGTCAGGAACTTCAAGGGCTATGGCAAACTGAGCAAGCGTAACATCGAGGAAATGCTGGAAAGCGCGGGCAGCCGTATCGAAGTGGACGAACGCAAGGAATCGCCTCTGGATTTCGCCCTTTGGAAGGCTGCCAAACCGGGTGAACCCGGCTGGGACAGTCCCTGGGGAAAGGGGCGGCCCGGTTGGCACATCGAATGTTCGGCCATGAGTTCGGCGCATCTGGGCGACAGCTTCGATATCCACGGTGGTGGGCGCGACCTGATCTTCCCGCACCACGAGAACGAGATCGCCCAGAGCCAGGGTGCCCACGGCGAGGATTCGTATGCCCGTTACTGGTCGCACAACGGGTTCATCGATTTCGCGGGGGAAAAGATGTCCAAGAGCCTGGGCAACTTTTTCACCACCAGGGAAATCACGGGTCTGTACGATTCCGAGTCGGTGCGCTACTTCCTCTTGACGGTTCACTACCGGAGCGAACTCAATTTCGAGGTCGAGGTCAAGTGCCCCGCTTGCGAGGCTTTGATGGACAAGGACAGCCAGGAGAGCGGTCGCTGCCCCGCCTGCGAAGCGGAAACGCCCGTGGCCGACCTGCGCAAGCAGGTGCGGTTTCCCGGACTGGAGGAAGCCGACGACCGTTTGGCCTACATCTACTCGACCTTGTCCCAGGCTCGCCGATTTCTCGCCACGGCCAAAAAACCGGGCAACGAAGAGCCGGTCACCAGTGGCGTTGAGGGAATGCTGATGACCTTTGTCGCCCACATGCGAAATGATTTCAACACCAGTGGCGCGCTCGGAGCGTTGAGCAGACCCCTGGGCGAAGTCAACGGTCTGCTCGATTCCGGCAAGGGCGTCAGCAAGGCCGTCCGGTACCTAACCATCGAACGTTTCGTGAACGATATGGTGGAGGTGGCGCAAATTCTCGGCTGTTTCGGCCAGGACCCCGACCAGTGGCTCGTCAAACGCCGGGACGGGAAAGCCGCGCGGATGGGGCTGGATATCGCCAAGGTTGAGTATCTTCTGGTCAAGCGGACCGCCGCCCGCGGAGACAAGGACTGGGAAGCCGCCGACCGCATCCGTGACGAGCTCACCGAACTGGGTGTGGGGGTGCAGGATGGTCCCGACGGCTCGGTCTGGTCGTTTCTCTGATTCTGGTACTCCGGCACCCCCATAACTTTGGCTCATAACCTGCAAAACCCTCTTGCGGGTCGGCGATTCTCCCGCCTTTTGTCCACGGTGGGGGACAACCTCATTCGGGTATGTCATCTCGTCGCTCCGTCGTCGTGTATCGGATCACGACCTCCCTGGACCATTGGTTCGGCGGGGTTTTCGTGTCACGCTCTCCTGCTCAATCTGTCCCCACAGCTTCCAAAACGGCAGTTTACCGCCCTTGCCGACCCGCCCATACCCTGCTGCATAAAGTTACGCGCGAACACCTGGAGACCTACCTCGCCGGTGGTGATCAGACAGGCGCGTTAGATGCCCCTGTCCCTTTCCATGCCGAGTCCGCCTTCCGCCGGTACCTGGAATGCGGGATCCTGGCTCACGGGTTCGCCCGGGCATATTGCCCAAACTGCGGCCACGATTTCCTCATCGCGTTCTCCTGCAAGGACCGGGATATCTGTCCCTCGTGCGCCACCCGCCGCATGGTCGAGACGGCCGCCCATATGGTCGACGACGTTCTACCCCGGGTGCAGTTTCGGCAATGGGTGCTGTCGATGCCGAAGCGGGTCCGGTGGCATCTGAGGAAAAAACCGGAAGTGATCAGTGGGCTGCTCGGGGTGTTCCTGCGGGCAGTGGAGACCACGGTACGCCAAAACAGTCCTGATGCCCCGGTCGGTGCCCGGTTCGGCGCCGTGGCTTTCGTTCATCGGTTCGGCAGCTACCTCAACAGCCATGTCCACTTTCATGTGCTTGTGACCGACGGCGTTTTCAGCGCCGCCGACGACGTCACGGCGGTTTTCCACCCCTGTGCCTTCCAAAATTTCCGTCCGTATTACTACCAAGACACTTATGGACCTGAGGGTCCCGACCTACTTCGGGCCAGAAATCTTGGTTTCTCATTATGATTTGGACTAC
>CBDUYZ010000310.1:0-3353 GCA_965371575.1 uncultured bacterium | reverse complement strand
GGGCGACACTGACCAATCCCGGCACCTCTTCACGAATAGCATCGGCATCGCCCAGGGCGAGGCTGGCCTCGGTGCTGCCACCGAGTCGCGCACCGCCTGTGCTAGCGCTGCCAGGGTAGACCATCAGCAGATTGGCGCCGATGTTGCGCAGCTCATCTATCACAATCTGTTGCGCACCGGCGCCCACCGCCATCACCGCGATGACCGCCGCCACGCCGATGATGATTCCCAGCATGGTGAGAGTGCTGCGCAGGGGATTGGTCCGCAGGGCGCGCACCGCATCGCTTAGATGGCCGAGGACGATCATCGTACAAACCCTGCCTCTGGCGACAGTTTTCCATCATGCTCCAGCCTCTCTCCCACCAGCTGTTGATCCGCCTGTAGAGGTTTCTCATTCACCCGATCGGAGGCCATCATGCCGTCGTGGAAGCGGACGATGCGCCGGGCGTGGCGGGCCAAATTCATCTCGTGGGTAATCAGTATCAGGGTCACGCCCGTGCGGTTGAGTGCCTGGAACAGGGCCATGATCTCCAGCCCGGTGCGGCTGTCCAGGGCGCCAGTCGGCTCATCGGCGAGCAGGATGGCGGGCTCCTGCACCAAGGCGCGGGCGATGGCCACCCGTTGCTGTTGGCCGCCGGAGAGCTGGCCAGGCAGGGAACCGAGACGATCCGCCAGACCGACCTTTTCCAGGGCAACGGTGGCCCGCTGATGGCGCTTTGAGGCAGGGGTGTGGCTGTAGAGCAGGGGCAGGGCCACGTTTTCCAGCACGCTGAAGCGGGGCAGCAGATTGAACGACTGGAAGACGAAGCCGATCTTGCGATTGCGGATCCGGGCCAGCCGGTTGCTATCCAACTCGCTTACCTTCTCCCCATCCAGCCAGTAGTCTCCTCCGGAGGGGCGATCCAGGCAGCCCAGCAGGTGCAGGAAGGTGGACTTGCCCGATCCCGAGGGCCCCATGATCGCGAGCAGTTCTCCCCGTTTCACCCGTAGGCTGATGCCGCGCAGGGCGTGCAGCGGTTCACCGCCGACCTGGAAGGTCTTGCGCAGTCCCTCGGTGTGGATCAGATGCTCAACCATTTCGGGTACCCTTCCGAACGGATATCAATATTTGCATAAGTAATCGCATGTGTGTGAGCGCGACCGTCGGCGGGAGGGACCCCGTCGTCGAGCGTACAGGGAGATATTCACAGCGTGTCGCGAGTACACGCATGCGGTTACATTCGGGACGAGTAATACATCCATTCATCGAGAACCCCCGGTTTCCGCCGTGATCAGCTCGTCGCCCTCCGCTACGGGTCCTGTCAGCAGGGCAGTGTAGCGGTCGTCGGTGGCGCCGGTCTGAATGGCGACGGCCTGGGGTTCTCCGTTTTCGCCCAGGATCCAGACGGTGGCCGACAGAGCTGTCATCCCGTCTATCTCGGATGCAGATTCAACGATCGGCGCCGGTCTACCAGTAGGCAGGTAACGCAGGGTGGCATTCGGTAGCTTGAGAATATCCTGTTGTTCGTCTACCCGGATGCGGGCGATGGCAGTCATACCGGGAAACAGCGCCTGGTCGCGGTTTTCGGCGGAGACGATCACGCGGTAGGTGACGACACTCTGGAATGTCTCGGGGGCCTTGCGTATCTGGATCACACTACCGCTGAAACGCCTGCCGGGATAGGCATCCACCGTAAAAGCGACCTGCTGCTCCAGCTGGATTCTGCCGATGTCCGCCTCATCCACCTGGCACTCCAGGGTCATCTCACTGAGATCCCTGGCAATGGTGAACAGGGTCGGTGCCTGCAGACTCGCCGCCACCGTCTGGCCCACATCCACATCGAGACGGATAACGCTGCCATCCATGGGCGAGCGGATCTCGGTACGTCGCAGATCGACCTCCTTCTGCTCGAGGGCGGCCTGACGCTGACGTATCTCGGCGCGGGCATGGAGCAATTCCGTCTCGGCGATACGCGCACTCGCTTTGGCCGCCAGTATGGCGGCATCGTGAACCTGGATCTGGGCCCTGGCCGCCTGTAGCAGGGCGTGTCTGGAGTCGTACTCTGCCTTGGCCTCGGCGATCTCGCGTTCGGAGATCAGGGACTTGCTCGCCAGTCCACGCTGGCGCTCCAGCTCCAGCTTGGCCTCGGTGAATTTGGCGAGGCTGCTTCTGGCTTCCGCCTCGGCGACGCTACGCAGCGCCTCGGCATTTGCCAGCTCGGCGGCAGACTGCTCCACCATGCCCAATCGGGTCGAGACCTCCGCCCTGGACATATCAAGCTTTGCCGTGGCCTCCCGCACCCGGGCCTCGTAGGATCGCGGGTCCAGCCGGGCCAGAATCTGGCCCTGTTGCACCTTGTCGTTGAAGTCCACCAACACATCGGTAACCTGTCCCGATAGCTGGGAGCTCACCTCGGTGCGGACCAGGGCGCTGACGGTTCCGGCCGTGGCCACCTCGGTGAGGATGGTGCCACGTTCGACAGGGGCGGTGAGGTAACGCATGGCTGCCTGTTGTGGCAGCAGGAGATAGGCCGCGCCGGCGCTCGCCAGCAGGGCGAGCCCCAGGGGTATAATCCAGCGCTTACCCGTAGTATTTTTCACTTTCACCGTCCTCCTGGGTCAGGATCATACGCACCAGTTCCGACAAGGAACAGGCCCCCAACTTGTGCAGAATATGGGCGCAATGAGTCTCGAATGGGAGCCGCCCTGCTAATTGACGCCATTGGCGAAGTGACCATCGTCATCCAACCTTCCACCATCCTGCTGGCCTCAGGCTTCACCGCGACCACCGGCATCCTGTTTGGCTTCTATCCTGCCTACCGCGCCTCGCTTATGGATCCCATCTTCGCCTTGCGTTTTGAATAGGGGAAGTGGGTCAGGGTAACAAGTTATGAGATCCCTGGCATTGTAAAAAATAGGACCGACCCACATTGCCAATGGGAGTCGGCCTTCTATCGCCGGATGACTGGGATTAGTCGAAACGGTGACGCCAGCGCATGAATGGCTGTGAGTTTCCGTTCTCGTCATCTTCAAGCGAGTCATCTCTTCCTTTCTGGTATTGCTCACCTTCTCCACATTGACCACCATGAATTCCCGAGACACCTATTAAATCTTTACATTCACCAGTACGTCCCCGGTCTTGATCTCCCTGCCCGGTTTCATTATCAGAACCTACACCTGGGCCCATTCCTGGGGTATCACCCAACGTAGCTCCCGACATTGTCAACAGGCCGACACAGACTATGACTAGTTTTATATACTTAGATAACATATCAATCCCCTTATATTAAATAATTAACACAAATTAATCGACGCGACCACGTCGACCCCATTAATATTTATATCATCTACCTAATATTTATGCATTGCTAAAA
>CBDUYZ010000309.1:0-3382 GCA_965371575.1 uncultured bacterium | reverse complement strand
CCCTTCTTGATTGATCTCGCCATGTCCTGTAAATCCTCCGGTTCTACTTATTCTTGACCTTGCGGCGCCGCACGATGAAGGCGTCCGAAGGCTGCTTCTTGCGTGTCTTGAAACCCTTGGTGGGCATACCCCAGGGGCTGACGGGATGACGCCCGCCGCTGGTCCGGCCTTCACCGCCGCCGTGGGGATGGTCGATCGGGTTCATGGCCACACCGCGAACCTTGGGGCGGCGGCCCAGCCAACGGCTCCGTCCAGCCTTGCCGCTGACGATGTTCTCGTGCTCGGCGTTGCCGACTTCACCTATGGTGGCGTAACATCGGGCGTGGACCATGCGCACCTCGCCGCTGGGCAGGCGCAGGGTGACGTAATCACCCTCCTTGGCCATCACCTGGGCGAAGGAGCCGGCACTGCGAGCCATCTGGCCGCCCTTGCCGATGTTCAATTCGATATTGTGCACCAACGTCCCCAGGGGAATCTTCTCCAGGGGCAGGGCGTTGCCGGGATTGAACGGAACCTGGGCCCCGGCGAGGATCTGGTCGCCGACCTGCACGCCCTTGGGCCACAGGATGTAGCGCTTCTCGCCGTCGATGTAATGCAGCAGGCAGATGCGGGCGCTGCGGTTCGGGTCGTATTCGATGCTGAACACCTTGGCGGGCACTTCGTGCTTGTTCCGCTTGAAGTCGATCTTGCGATAGCGCCGCTTGTGGCCACCACCCCGGTGCCGAACCGTGATCCGGCCGCGGTTGTTCCTGCCGCCGTTCTTGCTCAGCGGCTCGAGCAGGGATTTCTCCGGCTCGGTCCGGGTGATTTCGCTGAAATCCGCGACGGTCCGGAACCGCTGTGTCGGAGTCACGGGTTTGAGTTTCCTGATTGCCATTCTATCCTTCTCCTCGTGCTACACGATTTCGAAGATGTCGATTGAATCGTCCTTGGCCAGCGTCACCACGGCTTTTTTCCAGTCGGCCCGCTTGCCCTCGAACCGGCCCATGCGCTTGACCTTGCCCCGGTAGTTCATGGTCCGCACCTGGGTGACCTTGACCCCGAAGAAGTGTTCCACGGCCTGCTTGATTTCGTGTTTGTTGGCCTCCGGGGCCACCTCGAAATAGTACTGGTTGTGCTCTACACGCATCGTGGCGCCCTGCTCAGTGATCAGGGGGCGCTTGATGACCTTGCTCAAGTCCTTCATGACCCGAACACCTCCTCGGCGCCGCTGAGGGCCTTCTGGGTGAAAACCAGGTTGTCGGCCCACAGGATGGTGTAGGCATTGAGCTCGTTGGAGCGCAGCACCCGGACACCCTTGATGTTGCGGGCGGACATGTAGATGTTGTCACCCTCCGAGTCCAGCACCAGCAGGGTATGGCGGCCCTTCAGATCCATGGTCTTGAAGATGTTGACCACGGTCTGGGTCTTGGGCGCGTCCATCTCGAAATCCTCGATGACGGAGATCCGCTCGGCGCCGGCCCGGTCGCTCAGAGCGCTCTTGAGGGCCCGGCGCTTGATCTTCCTGGGCAGGGTGTAGCTGTAATCCCGGGGATGGGGACCGAAAGCCACCCCACCGCCGATCCTCGTGGGGCTGCCCGCCGAACCGGCCCGGGCGCGACCCGTACCCTTCTGGCGGTACAGTTTGGCCGTGGAAGCCTTCACTTCGGCCCTGGTCTTGGTGTCGTGGGTCCCCTGGCGCTGGTTGGCCATGTAGTTCCGCACGGCTTCGTACAGGGCCTGCCTGTGGACGGGCTGCTCGAAGAGGGAGGTGGGCAGATCCACCGTTCCCTTCTCTTTGCCGACTCCGCTGTAGAGTATTGCCGTTGCCATTTCTTTACCTCGTTCGTTTCCGGTCCCGCCGGACTCACACTGCTGGAGGTCTCGGTGTCTACCGGCTGGGCCGAATAAAAACGATCCCGTTCTTGTGCCCCGGGACGCTGCCCTTGACCAGGAGCAGGTTCTTTTCCTGGTCAATTGCGACGACCGTAAGGTTCCTCTTGGTTTCCTGCTTGTTGCCGTACTGGCCGGGCATAGCCTTGCCGGGCAGGACCCGGCCGGGGAACGTATGCATGCCGATCGAGCCGGACGCCCGGACGTTCTTCGAACCGTGACCATCGGGTCCGCGGTGTTGTCCGTGGCGCTTGATGACGCCCTGGAAGCCGCGGCCCTTGGTGGTCCCGGTCACGTCGACCATCTCGATTTCCGACAGCAGCGACACGTTGATCGTATCGCCCAGCTTGTACTCGTGCTCCTCTTCTACCCGGAATTCGGCCACCGTCCGCAGCGGTTCGGTACCCGCCTTGCGAAAATGGCCCTGCATGGGCAGAGGGGTGTTCTTGGGCTTCTTGGCGCCGAATCCCATCTGGAGGGCGCTGTAGCCTGCGTTTTTCTCGTTCTTGACCTGAGTGATGACGCAAGGCCCCGCCTGGATGACCGTGACGGGAATGCTGCGGCCGTCCTCCTGGAACGTCCGGGTCATGCCGAGTTTCTTGCCGATCAGACCGATCATTGTCATAGCTCCCTTGCAAACCGCTCCACGCAGTGGAATCAGACCTTGATCTCGACGTCCACGCTGGCCGGGAGGGTCAGCTTCTTGAGGAATTCGGTCGTCTGCGGGGTCGAGTTCTCGATCTCGATCAACCGCTTGTGTACCCTTATCTCGAACTGCTCGCGCGACTTCTTGTCGACGTGCGGTGAGCGCAGCACCGTGTAGATGGACTTCTTGGTGGGCAGGGGAATCGGTCCCCGTACCAGGGCTCCGGTCTTCAGCGCGGTGGCCACGATGACCTCGGCGGAACGATCCAGCACTGCCGGCTCGTAAGCCCTCAACCTGATCTTGATTTTCTGTCGTGACACTTCTTCTCCTCGCGATGGCTACTCCAGCTTCACCTGCCGGGTGACCGGATTCCGGATGACCGGATTCTGGATGACCGGCTAGGCGTCTGCTCGCCTTTCGCGTAACCCTTGCGGGTGTTCAGCCTTGACTGTCAGCTTGGCGGGAGCTCTTTTGCCCCCCCGAAAAAACTACTCGTGTATTTTGGCCACCACGCCGGCGCCGACGGTGCGGCCGCCCTCGCGGATCGCGAAACGAAGGCCCTCTTCCATCGCGATCGGCGTGATCAACTCGATCTGCATCTTGATGTTGTCACCGGGCATCACCATCTCCACACCCTCGGGAAGCGTCGCGTCGCCCGTCACGTCCGTCGTGCGGAAGTAGAACTGGGGACGGTAACCCGTGAAGAACGGAGTGTGACGGCCACCCTCCTCCTTCGTCAGGATGTAGACCTCACCCTCGAACTTCGTGTGAGGATTCACGCTGCCGGGCTTGCAGATCACCATGCCGCGCTCCACGTCTTCCTTCTTCATGCCGCGCAGCAGAAGACCGACGTTGTCGCCGGCC
>CBDUYZ010000308.1:0-3389 GCA_965371575.1 uncultured bacterium | reverse complement strand
CTAGATATCCAGATCCTCGAGTTTGATCTGGGCCGCGTTTTCTTCGATGAAGCGGCGGCGTGGTTCGACCTCGTCACCCATCAGGGTGGTGAAGATGTGGTCGGCTTCGGCCCCGTTGTCCAGGGTCACTCGGGTCATGGTCCGTGAATCGGGGTTCATGGTCGTTTCCCACAGTTGCTCGGGATTCATTTCACCCAGGCCCTTGTAGCGCTGCACATATATGCCCTTGTCCCCCATCTCGGCGACCAGGCGGTCCTTCTGTGCTTCGCTGTAGGCGTAGATCTCGGTCTTGCCCTTCTTGACCCGGTACAGCGGCGGCTCGGCGATGTACATGTGGCCGTTCTCGATCACTTCGCGGAAGTGGCGGAAGAACAAGGTCAGGATCAGGGTGAGTATGTGGCTGCCGTCCACGTCGGCGTCGGTCATGATGATGACTTTGTGATAACGCAGCTTGCTGATGTCAAAGACGCCCGTCCCCACTCCAGTGCCCAAAGCCGTGATGATGGTCCTTATCTCGTCGTTGCCCAGCATTTTGTCCAGACGGGCCTTCTCCACGTTCAGGATCTTGCCCTTCAGCGGCAGGATGGCCTGAAAGCGACGCTCGCGTCCCTGCTTGGCTGAACCGCCGGCGCTGTCGCCCTCCACCAGATAGATTTCGCACTCCTGCGGATCGCGGCTGGAACAGTCGGCCAGTTTGCCGGGCAGCGAGGCAGAATCGAGAGCCGACTTGCGGCGCGTCAGGTCCCGGGCCTTGCGCGCTGCTTCACGCCCGTGGGCCGCGGCGATGCACTTGTTGATGATCCCCTTGGATTCCTTGGGATGCTCCTGCAGATACTCCGCCAGGTGGGTATTGACCAGGGCTTCGACCTGGCCCTTGACCTCGGTATTGCCCAGTTTGGTCTTCGTCTGGCCCTCGAACTGGGGTTCGGGGATCTTCACGGCGATGATGGCGGTCAGGCCCTCGCGCACGTCGTCGCCCGTCAAGCTCTTCATGTCCTTCTTCATCAGGCCCGAGCTGTTGGCGTAGGCGTTGAGGGTCCGTGTCAGTCCGGCGCGGAAACCGGACAGATGGCTGCCGCCCTCGCTGGTGTTGATGTTGTTGGCGAAGGTGAACAGAGCCTCGCTGTAGCCGTCATTATAGTCCATGGCCACTTCGACCTGGATGCCGTCCTTCTCCCCTTCGAAGTAGACGGGCTCCGGACAGATCACCTGCCGGTTCTCGTTCAACCAGCGCACGTACTCGACGATGCCGCCCTCAAAAAGGAACGATTCCTCCCGCTGCCGGTCTTCGCGTTTATCGGTGATAACGATCTCCACCCCCTTGTTGAGGAAGGCCAGCTCGCGCAGACGACCGCGCAGAATCTCAAAGGAGTGAACCCGATCGGGAAAAATCTGGCTGTCTGATTTGAAGGTGATCGTCGTGCCTGTCTGATCCTCGGGGCACTCGCCTATTTCCTCCAGTTCACCCACGCGAGCGCCGCGCTCGAAGACCATCCGGTATATCTTGCCGTCGCGATAGACCTCGGCTTTCAGCCACTCCGACAGAGCGTTCACGCAACTGACGCCCACACCGTGCAGTCCTCCGGACACCTTGTAGCTGCCCTTGTCGAACTTGCCGCCCGCGTGCAGGCTGGTCAGCACGACCTCCAGGGCCGGCTTGCCCTCATCCTTGTGCAGGTCGACGGGAATGCCGCGCCCGTTGTCGCGAACCGTGATGACATCGCCCGCGCTGATGGTTACTTGGATATTGTCGCAGAAGCCGGCCATCGCCTCGTCGATGGAGTTGTCCACGACCTCGTACACCAGGTGGTGCAGGCCCCTGGTGCTGGTGTCGCCGATGTACATGGCGGGCCGTTTGCGGACCGCCTCCAGGCCCTTGAGGACCTGGATGCCCTGGGCCGTGTAGTCCTTGGCGCCCCGGGCTCCGTTGCTGGAAGTTTTTTTGATGATTGACCCGTTCTCCTGCGTCATTTGCCCTTCTTGCGCTTCCTGCCGCGAACCGGCCGTTCTCGCCACTGGATCTCAGTGACGGTCCCTGCGCCGAACATGGCGTTGAATTTATTGATGATCATGGGCGCCAGCATCGTCAACTCCTGCCGCCAAGCGCCGTGATCCGCTTCGAGAACCAGGACCGCGTCCACCAGGTCCATCGCACGTGAATGGTCTGCGATCTTCTCGCCCACGATTTCCCGCCAGCGCAGCAGGACCGCCCTTTCCTTCAGCCGGTCATGGAGGCCGTACTGTCGTAACGCACCCTCAATGAGGCGGGAGATGGGTAGCGGGCCCTCACGCTTTGCGCTCATTCTTCTGATGCTCTTTCGGGTTCGTCGGAACCATCGGGACTATCAGGACTATCGAATCACGGAAGCCCATCAATGACCGTTGTGAATTCGCCCTCTTGCACATTCCAGGCCTTCATTTCCTCTGGGTGCCATTCGGCAATATCGTTCGACCGGGCCGTTGCGACAAACACCTGATGGTGGCGGGAGGACATTTCCTGCAACCTGTGAGTGCGGGGCCGATCCAACTCGCTGAAAATGTCGTCGAAAAACAGGACAGGACGAATTTGCCGCTTTTGGTAAAGCACGTCGCTGCGCGCCAGGATCAGGGCAATGGTCGCCGTGCGGGTCTCTCCCTGGGATCCATAGACCCGCAGATCCACCCTGTTGAGCAGAACTTCGAAGTCGTCCAGTTGGGGCCCGATCCGTGGTCTGCCGCGCTGGATTTCCAACTCCATAATATAATCGATTTCCTCGAAAATTTCCGCCGCCAAGCCCTCTTTTGTGAAAGGTTTTTCGGGATCGATTTTCTGGCGGGATTTGACGCATTCCAGATTTGGGCAGTAACGGAATTCCAGCTGTAATTCATTGTCAGTAAGTGTGTTGTGGTTCTCGCAGGCGTATGGGTTTAAAAGACACGCATATTCCTGCCGCCCGGCGCAGATCTCCGCGGCGTGGCTCGCAAGTTCCCGGTTCCACGACGCCAGTTCCCGGCGGGTTACGGCAGGGTCTGCAAGTCCTTTTTTCAGATCCCTCAACAGGCCTGTTTTCTGGCGGGTCACTCTTTGCAAGGCAGTCAGATGGGACAAGAAGAGTGGGTCCAATTCGGATAATCCATGATCGGTGAAGTGGCGGCGGCGCGGCGGCGCGCCCTGCACCAGCCTTATGCTGTCCGGGTTGAAGAATACAGTGACCAGACGACCCACTAGGTCAGCCCGGCGGCGTATATGTTCCCCATCGATCTTGAAGCGGTGGCCGCCGGTGCGATCCAGGCCGAACTCGCAGGTCAGAGGCGAGCCGGACTCTTCCTCCACCTCCAGGACCACACGCAGGGCGTCCCCGTCGAAGTTGATCATTTCCTCGGATCTGCTGCCGCGGTGGGAGCGCCCC
>CBDUYZ010000307.1:0-3400 GCA_965371575.1 uncultured bacterium | reverse complement strand
GGCTGGGTTCTGGGTCAGGGTTCGTTGACCGCCAGCGGGATGGCCGCTGTCTCCGCGCGACCCGGATTCAGGGTGAAGGCTTCCACCTCCCAGGGGTTCCTGACCCTGGATCACATCCTTTTGCCGGCGCCCTTGGCCTGGAATTTTCTCGGTGCCAGTGGTACGGACGTCAATTCCCTGGTCAGCGTGAACTGGTCCGAAGTGCTCGTCGGGGTGACCTCCCTACCCGGAGCCTGCACGAGTTGGTTCGGGCCAGGCGATGAGGAAGAACCCCTGATCAATCGACAGCCCCTGATGCCGGGCGGCCGCGCGGGCGACGTGCTCGCCAGCGCAGGCACGCTGCTTGTTCCCCTGCCGGGGGACGCCACTTTGCGCGTGGATGTCCTGGAGCATCGAGTAGGGATCATGCAAGTTCAGGAGCTCCTGAGTTCGGCGACCGCCTGGGTCGCTGCCCGGGCAGACGGGCGTAACAGCGGGGCCTTTCCCCTCCATCAACCCTTGTCCGCCGTCCCGCAGCCGAACCGGGGGACTGCGCGCCTGGTGGTCTATCCCAATCCCGGCGGCGGACAATTCAATTTCCGGGTATCCGGTATTGCGCCCTCGTCCGCCTTCAGTCTGGAAATATTCGATCTGCGTGGCCGTCGCCTCAAGGTGCTGAAGGCCGGGATCGAGTTGGGCTTGATACGTTGGGACGGAACCGACCGCAACGGCAGGCCTCTGGCCGCTGGCACGTACCTGGTCGTAACTCGGGGCTGGGACCAGCCTCTGGTTGCCAGGGTGGTCCTCACGCGCTGAATGTCCGGTGGGCCCGACTTCCCCGGTTTATATTCTTCCTCCCTTCCGCTGGGTATCCGTGATAGGTTTCCGTCATGGAAAATGACAATCTGAGCGTACCCAATTACTGGAAAATTCTTACCGCTGCCGAAGAGGCCCTGGGGAAAGGTGATTTCGCCGCGGGAGAACGCCTTTTTGATGAAGCTTCCGGACGCCGCGACAGATCGCCCGGGCGGGTGTTCTTTTCCGAGAAACTGACCGATGGCCTCAAGAGCCTGCTCAAACATTCCGCCCGCCAGGATGACAGAAAATCTGAGGCCCCCGGCCGATGGTCGCGACGCACATTCGACTTCAGGAACCGTTTCCTGAGCCAAGGCGAACACATGGTGCGCGAAGGTGTCCGGGTGGCGGAATTGCGTCCCGAGGATGATCCGGCCACCAATCAGCCCGTGTTGGAGTCGGCGCTGTTTCTGGTGGTTCTCAGCAATATCTTCCAGGAAGAGCCTTCATCAGCCGTGCCCCTGCTCAAGGGTCTGTTCCGGACCGCCTGCCGCACAGGGCGTCCCTTCGATTTCCACCTCGTCCAGCACGACCTTCCCCTGACCGAGGAAGACCGGCTCTGGCTCGCACGCAAGGGTGGTGAGCTGTTCGACGTCTTCATCGAGCAGGACACTCTGGTGCCGGGTTCGGCCGAAGCGGGGGAGTGGGCGCGGGTGGTTCTGCAGCTGTTGCAGCCACGGTACTTCGGTTCGACAAGGCGTCTGGAGGAGGAGAGGAGTTGGCTCGAGGCGGTGACGGCGGATCGTCTGCTGGGCAAAGCCGCCGCGAGCGTCGAACTATATCGGGCCTATCTCGGGATAGGTCCTATTGCCGGGCCTCGGCATGATGAAGCCCGTTTACGTCTGTTGGAGCTACTGGGTAATACCGACGCGGGGCATTTTCCGGTGCCCCGTTACAGCGAAGCCCTCACTGCCCTGTCCCCGGACGGACTTTCTTCCGGCAGCGCCCTGGGGCCCCGCTTGAATACCGCCCGTGCCCGTATCGAATACCGGCGTCCGGTGAAGGATCGGGACGTGGACCAATCTCCCGCCTGGGCCTCGCTGGCCCTGGAGCCGGGGGGGTGCGTCACGATCGTGTTCTGGTGGGACAATGAACCACGAGACGTGGCCTTCTGGCGTCAGGGAGAGGGTACCGGCGACCTCGAGGAATTTCTTGCACCATGCCAGGGACGGTTGGTGGCCTACGACGAGGCTGTCAGTCCTTTCGTCACGTCCGCCTGGCGAGAAGCCCCCGCACCCTGGACGGTACGGGAATTCATGGTGGCGGTCATGGAAAGCCGGCTGCCTGAAAACGGACTGGATCAGGAAACCCATCTCGGCCTGTGTCTGGCGGAAACGGGACCCTGGCGGGCTGGGTGGGACCCGGCGGTGGGACATCCGGAGCTCGAACCGCCGCGCAGTTCGTCCCTGTTGGAGACCTGGAAAGAGGGACCGGCTGCCGGCGCCCTGGTGGCTGGCCTGTCGTGGCTGGCCGTTCGCAACCGGGTGGCCTCGGGAGATTCGGCACTGCGTGCCGGCATTGGTGAACTGGCGCGCCGCGGCGATCCGGCCTCCAGGTTCCTCTATGGTTTCATCACCATGTATTCCCATGGCGGCCCCGCCCTCGACGCCTCTTTCCAACCCTGGACCCTGCCGCTTCTGTGGACTCGGCCCGATCCCTTCGGCTGGTCCGCCACGGGCGTTTCAGTGCGCGGTGAAATGTTAGCATCTTCGGACCAGGGCATCCGGCTGGATCTGGGCCGGAATGATCTGGCCATCGTCTCCACCGGGGATCCGACGCCGGTTCTGGCCGCCTGGGGCGACGGCTGCCAGAAGTGGAGGGTGGTATTGGATCGTCTGGATCGAATGGAGTCCCTGTCCCAGGTGGCCGGGGGAGCCATAGGTCCTGTGACCTTGATCCCACCCACTGGGGTCGTTCATTCCCTCGCCGCGGCCCTGGGATTCCTGGAATCCCTTCTGACGGATGTTCGGCCCGAGCAGGACGCTCTGTTGCCGATCTTCCATTGGTTGCGGTTGGTCGAAACCCACAACGGAGATCTCCTGGACTTTCAACAGGTCAGGCCCAGACCACCGGGGCGCTTCCCGCTTTACGACCGTTACGCCGCGGAGATCGGAATGCTGGACAAGGAGGAGCCGCGTCTCGATCCAGAGGGACACCTGGATACCTGGGCTGGCCAGTTCAGCCAGAGAGTCCGCAAGGCGGGTCTGGTGGCCGGACTGGTGGATCACCTTGCGGTGACTCCGGAGAGGCTCGACAGCCTGTGGGGGGTGTTCGAGGGTAGTGACGCTTCCTGGGTGTTCCTTGACAGTGCAGCAATCCACTGGACCCTGTTGCAGAGAGGCGGAGTGGGAATCCAGGAAATCCACGCGTTGCTGCACAGCCGCGGGGGGCGCCACTTGTCCCTGTTGGCGGGTGCAGTCTGGCTCCGGTCGGAACTGGAATCTCTACTGGGGTCCTGGTTGGGAGTTTTCGGCAGTCCCTATTGCCTGTCCCTGACCGATGGCCGTCCGCCGGCCCTTCGTCTGGCGGACAGAGGCGTCCAACCGGATGCCCATATCCTGGCCGC